>NZ_DAMALV010000052.1:0-11404 GCF_032069585.1 Moraxella sp. CTOTU48268 | reverse complement strand
CAAAATTTCCTCATTATGTTCTTTTGTATATTAAATGTTCAACACAACCTAGTATGTGGATTTAGAGTCGTACCGTGAAAACTCAAAACTTTATATAGTCCGTATAACAACTTTTGTATCTATTTTTCCAATCTCAAGACGGTTAACTAAACTAGTGTGTCAATGTCTTAAAGTTTCTAATAGCCATGTTTTTAATTTGGAGGGAATAACTTTGAAAGGATTTTTTTTAGGGCATGAAGGCTATTTAAAATAAGCAATGAAACTCAAAAAAAAATAATTCAGTTTCATCTCTTTTAAATTCGGGTGGGGGCCAAAATCTACTTGCTCGAAAATTAACCAAGGCACAATTTGGGCACACAAGATTTTTAAGCGATTTTTCTGTGCCCAAAATCACAAAAGTGGTCAAAATTTCAATTCTCGAAAAACCACGTAAACCCTTGATATCACTGCAATAAAAAAGCCCCAATCAATCGATTGGGGCTTTTGGAATATGGTAGGCATAATCTGACTCGAACAGACGACCCCCACCATGTCAAGGTGGTGCTCTAACCAACTGAGCTATATGCCTAAAAGGGTCTAACAATCTACTTGCGTAAGTAGGAGTGCCATTTTACCAAAAAATTTTGCTTTTGCAAGTGGTTTTAATTCTTCGCTTCAATTTTTATTGCGTCATCTTCAGCTAAGTTTTCGTTAAGGTTAGGTTGTTTTAATACACTCAGCCACTCGGATATACCTCAGTATCAACCTTATCCCGTGACCTGACAACTCTATCAAAAACTTAGGATGGCATTATGAAAAAATCATTAATCACCTCAGGCTTATTGGCTCTCGCTATGTTATCAGCCAGCAGCGCATTTGCCGAAGCCAACTGCCAAGCACACCCAAAAAACGAACAAATCCCGCAAGCCGATTTTCAAAAAGCGTTAGAAAAACATGGCTTTACTATCAAAAAATTCAAAACTGATGGCAACTGCTTTGAGATGTATGGCAAAAGCAAAGGTGGGAAAAAAGTCGAAATGTACTTTGATACCAAAGACGGCAAAATCGTTAAATCAGAAATCGACTAATGATAAGATAAGCAAACCGTCCAACCAACGCAATTTGAGGTAGGTTTGCCAATGTTATGCCTTCACACGGCTAACTTAGCCGTGTTGATAGTTTAGACAATGGAAAATATCAATGTTACCACAACCACAATCTGCACAAACCGTCAAAGTCTGGGATATTTGGGTGCGCATCACTCATTGGGCAGTCGCTGCGGGTATTTTTGCCAACCTTATCGTCACTGAAGGCGGTAGTGATGTGCATGAGTACATGGGTTATGCCGTCGTGGCATTGGTAGTATCTCGTTTACTTTGGGGATTGGTGGGTAGCCAATACGCCAGATTTAGTAATTTTTTCCCTACCCCAACCCGCATTCGCGAGCATATGACCGACATCAAGCAGCATAAGTTTCACGGTCATCTGGGTCACAATCCGTTGGGTGCGCTGATGATGTTTGCGCTGTGGGGCATTATTATCGCGCTGGGTGTCACAGGCTATTTGCAAACCACCGACCAATTTTGGGGAGACGATTCCATCCAAGTGATTCACGAATTTTTAGCCAATAGTCTTTGGGTACTAGTCCCTTTACATGTGGCAGCCGCGATTATAATGGGAAGACTACAACAGCAAAACTTGGTAAAATCGATGATAACGGGTGAAAAAACCGTTTAATAAATACCTTTGCTAAAAACTAAGACAAAACCCACGGAAGACCCTCATGACCCGAATTTTACTGATTGAAGATGATGCCACCATTGCCGATGGTATTGTCAAAGGCTTGAGCCAACAAAACATGATGGTGGATTGGTTTGCTGATGCCAAACTCGGTGAAATGGCCATTCATGAAGGGGTGTTCGATGCCGTGTTATTGGATTTGACCTTGCCACGTGGCGATGGGATGACCATTTTAGCCAATTGGCGACAGCAAAAGATTGACACGCCTGTACTGATTATTACGGCGCGCGATGCCATTGCCAACCGCGTGGCAGGCCTAAATGCTGGGGCAGACGATTATTTGGTCAAACCGTTTGCTTTAGATGAAGTGGTTGCCCGTTTGCAGGCTCTGATTCGCCGTAGCCAAGGCCGCAGTCAGACTGAAATCCGCTATGGGGATGTCAGCTATTTGCCACAGCAGCAGCAAGTTTTTTATCAAGGCAAATGGGTGGATTTGACTGCCAAAGAAATCACCGTTCTTGAGCAGTTTATCAGCTATCCCAATTTGGTGCATAGCCGCGCCAGCCTTGAGGATAAGCTATACGGTTGGCAGCAAGATATCGAAAGCAATGCGATTGAAGTACATATTCATAACCTGCGAAAAAAACTCGGCAATGATTTTATCCTCACTCGGCGTGGTATTGGCTATTATCTCAATCCTGCGTTGCAGCGCCCTGAATGATTCCCCCGCTATCCCGCTTTAAGCGGTTACCATTATGACGCCTGCTACTCAAAAATCTTATAGTATCCAAAGGCAGCTACTCAATTCCCTGCTCATCGGACTACCGATTATTTGGCTATCGATTACCCTCATATCGGTATGGCGGCTTTCGCACGAAATCAACGAAATCAATGACACCCAAATCACCCAATTAGCCCGCTATCTGATTGGTATCTCACAAGATGTTAAGCTTCATCTCGCCAACCCTGCCAATGAGCCTAAAATTTTAAATCTTGAAAATGGCTTGCTATCAGGCGATTTAGGGGATGCAGAAGAAGACTATATGGGTTTTGCGATTTGGGATCAAAACGGTAAATTACTGATGGCTGATAAAGACGGTCAGCATTTTACATTTTTGCCCAAACAACACGGTTTTTTGGAAAACACCAGTGCCTATCAAGAGCTCAATCCCTTTAGTCACTCGTGGCGCCTGTTTTATGCGCACGATGACGCCGCCAACCATCTCATCGCCATCGGGCAAAACCTTAATTCGCGTCAAGAGATTATCTATAAATCATTAACCATTCAACTCGTTCCCTCGCTGATTGGGGTGATGCTATTGATTATACTGACATGGCTGTCAGTGCGACGTGGCTTTGTTCCGCTCAAACGGATTAGTGACTTATTGAGGACTCGCAGCCCTGAAGATAAAAACCCATTGTCGGTTGATACACCGTTAGAAATTCAACCCTTGCTAAACGCGCTCAATGGGTTATTTGATAAAGTCGCGGATACCCTTGAGCGTGAAAAACGCTTTACCGCAGATGCCTCTCATGAATTACGCAGCCCGCTCACTGCCATTAAACTACAGAGCGATGTGCTACAACAAACCATCTTGCAAGCCAATTTAACCGATAGCCAAACTGATGCACTCCTGAGTCACTGCCGACAAATCAGTCACAGTAATGAGCGCGCCAATCGACTGGTCGAACAGTTGCTGATTTTGGCGAAACTGGCACCGCAGCAAGGGCTCGATCCGCAGACCTTTGCACCGATTGATTGGATAGCCCTATCCAATGACATTCTCTCAGAAGTCAACCGTCGTGCCCGCGAAAAAAACAGCCAATTACGCCGTGATGTGTTAGTGGATGCCAAAGCTATTTTGCCTTTGACAGGTAACGCCACGTTAATCGGCATTTTGCTGCGTAACCTATTGGACAATGCCATTCGCTATAGCCCTGACCATACCACGATTCGGTTAGTGTTAGATAGCGATGTGATTACAGTTATTGACAATGGCAACGGGGTTGCACCTATCGACCTTGCTCGGCTATCAGAGCGGTTTTTTCGCCCTGCAGGTCAAGCTGAGATTGGTAGTGGCTTGGGTCTATCGATTGTGCGCCGCATCGCTGAGCTGCATGGTTTGCAAATTACCATGCAGAACCTAGAACACAATGGTCAGATTTGCGGTTTTCAAGTCAGTCTCTTTAAGCGCTGACGTGCCAATTGCTGAAGTTTAACTTACCAACAACAGCGGGCATTTAAAAAAGGATACATAGCGTATCCTTTTTGTCGGAGTAAACTAAAAAATTAGTACACGTTAGGCACATACATATCTTCAGCGATTGGCTCACGTTGGTAATTGTCGTGATGCTCGCGTTCTGGCAATACCACATTATCCCGTTGTATTTCTTGGTAGGGAATTTGTGAGAGCAGATGGTTGATGCAGTTTAGCCGCGCTTTTTTCTTATCATCACCCTCAACCACCCACCAACGGGCTTCTGGAATATGGGTGCGTTCAAACATCACTTCCTTGGCTTTGGTATAATCTTCCCAGCGGCGACGCGATTCTAAATCCATCGGTGAGAGTTTCCACTGTTTGAGCGGGTCATAAATACGGCTCATAAAGCGTGACTCTTGCTCGTCATCTGAAATAGAAAACCAATATTTGATTAAGCGAATCCCCGAGCGCACCAACATACGCTCAAATTCTGGCACTGACTCAAAAAACTCTTCGTATTGTGCGTCAGTACAAAATCCCATCACTCGCTCAACCCCAGCACGGTTGTACCAACTGCGGTCAAATAACACAATCTCGCCCGCGGCTGGCAGGTGCGCGACATAGCGCTGAAAATACCATTGGGTCTTTTCTCGGTCATTGGGTGCAGGCAGTGCGGCTACACGGCAAACGCGCGGATTGAGCCGTTGGGTGATACGTTTGATAGCGCCGCCTTTACCCGCTGAGTCGCGACCTTCAAAGATGACAACGATGCGCTCACCGGTTGCTACTACCCAATCTTGCAATTTAATGAGTTCTTTTTGCAGACGAATCAATTCATTAAAATAAATATGGCGAGCGATTTTTTGGCTGTCGGTTAACGGCTGCCCGTCATACCGTAAATCTTGGATGTAGTCGTCCATTTCGGACTCAATCTCTTCATCATAGCTGTCAATCAAGTCGTCATGCATTTGTTGACGCAGTCTATCATTGTTTTTGAGGGTTTCATCATTTAAAAACTGTGATTGGGGTAAGTCATCAAGCATATCGGTGATATGATTGCTGATGATAAGGTTGCTATTAGCAGTGGGCTGATTATTTGGCATAGTTAGAGTCTCTAATGAGCTTTAAAAATGCTGATAATATGACAAAATTATGAAGGTATGATGATACAAAAGGTTAAAAACATCAGCTTATCGGAAAAAAACAACGTTCTGACATATGTTTGCTGTTTTAGGTTTTATTTCAATTTAATTGTCGTTAAAATTGTACCAATACTTACTTATTTTTAAGATAATTAAATAATTGTTACATTAGGATAACTCTATGCAATATGCTAAGCCCAAAGTCTATTGGCTGATGCTGATAGGTATAATATTTTCAATATTAAATACTAGCACTTCTTATGCTGATGTGACTTGTCCTCCAGGGATGATTGCGGATAACTTTGCTCAAACTGATTATAGCTCCCTAGCGCCTAATACCAATCCACCAACACCCGCCAGTAATGTTAATATTACAGGGACGGCATCAGAAAGCTATTTGGTTGCAAGCAATAGTTTAAGTGCAGCAACAGGCAGTGTATCTGGATCAAGTAATACATATTCGGGTACTTCAGAATTAACACTCATACCTAATTTCGAATTCTTCCAGGATTTCACATCTAAAACAGCTACACGTATTGTCACTTATAATTTTACAAATAAATTTGATACGCAACCTCAGTTATTGAATAATTTTCAACTAAGTGTATTTGATATTGATGCTAATTTTTACGAACGACTCAATAATATAAATTATTTCCAATTTAAAGATGCCGTAAAAGCTGAAGGGTTAGATGCTAACAATAATTGGGTAATCCCAGATATTATATATAAACCATCTGGCATGACCACAACCAGCAATTTTACTTATCAAACCGTAAATACTCAAAGTACGACGTGTACGAACACCACTGCAGATAGTAATTGTAAGATTACCTATAAGTTTTCGGTTCCAATTAAAGCTGTTAGGTTAACTTATGGTAACGATAGCTTCTCTAGTGGTATTGACTATGAGACTAATTCAAGTACATCTGGTAATAACAGACTCATAGGTAACCCAGGCTTTCAAAAAATGTTCATCGCAGTTGAAGGCTACTGTTATACTCCGCAGCCACGTTTATCTTTGACCAAAGTACTGGCTGACAACCGCATCGCCAATACCGACCAATTCACAGTACAAATCAAAAATGGGACAACCGTCGTAAATAGCACTACCAATAGCACCACGACAGGCACCACCAATGTTGTCACCACAGGGACAGGCACGACAGGTACGTTCAAAGTTGACCCTACCAAGACATACCAGCTTACTGAGATTGCTGCAGGCACTACGGATTTAACCAAATATGCTACGACCTATAGCTGTAAAAAAGCCGATGGCACAACTGTCACGACACTTAACCCCAATAGTCTAAACCTAACTTATGGCGATAATTGGACGTGTACGGTGACCAACTCGCAACGTCGCTATACCTTCTCTGGCATTGTCTTTAATGACAATGGTGGCTTGACGTTAGCCAATGATTTAAGTGTGCCAGTAGGAACAAATACGACTTATTTTAACGGCGTATATGATAGCAGCGTTGAAAAAGGGATTACTCAAGCCGGTCTTACCATTGACTTAGCCAAAAACTGTAATACTACAACACCTACTATCATTCAGTCAGCGACCGTAGGTTCCGATGGTACTTATAGTATCTCAGCCACTAGTACACAGATGGCAAATGCTACCAATGTTTGCTTAATTCAACGTGAGCCTAATGGTAACCTTACTAGCTACCCAGTAGATACGACCAACAATCAAGCAAATATTACTTTTACAAGCACAACTTATGATTATCAAAATATCAATTTTGGTGAAGTATCACAAAATAACGCAGGCTTAGTATTGGTCAAAGAGCAAGCTACCAATGATTGTAATATCACCAATACCGCTATGTTAGGCTTGACTTATAACGCTGTCACTCAGTCAGGTATCGATGCGCGTAAGTGCGTGGCGTACAAAATCACCGCTTATAACCGCACTAATTTGACCAACCCATTAACCAATGTGCGAATCACAGACGCGCTGCCGAAAAAAGGCGTCAATGGCTCTACAGTTAACTCACTATTAGACAATCCTTTAGATACTACGTTAACTAACTTCAAAGTTGACACTGCCAATAGTGTGGCAATTGGCGCAAATGGTACAGTAGTTAGTGATGTTCAGTCACTAGCCAAAGGCGCTAGTCGTTCACTGTATTTCAACACTAAGTATGATAGTAGTTTGCCTTAAGCTTAATTTATGATTAAAAGAGACCACCAAAGCGTGGTCTTTTTTAGTGCAAATATTTTTTACTGAGTGTTAGCATGGAGGTATAGTCCACTATTTAACCTCTACTCTCTTTAGTCAAAACTTGTATTTCCCATCCCTAATCGTCATAACCTCAGTTTTTATAGGCTTAACAAATTTATCAATAGGATGGATTAGATTAATGGTTACGTTAGCCGATAAATGGTTAAATTTCTAATAAAAATGCTGATTTATAGCCTAAACTATAATTTTATAAAATTAAATAAAATTATTAGGGTAAATAAATTAACAAACACAAAATAAATTAACGGCTTATTTTTCTTTCTTAACAATTGTTTTTTTTCTTAACCAACTCTCATCTAATGCTAACTCACCCTATCCTTGTTGACGATAGAATCAATACAAACCTTAACGATATAACTTTTTAAAACTTCAAATAATTAAACTATTGACAGAATTTTACAGCTTATCGACTTTTTAGGACGTTTGACGAATTTCGATTATTTGTCGTATTATTCACTAAGATATAATAGACACAAGTTAACAAAGAGGTATTTAAATGAAATACAATCTATACAATTCAAAATTTTTAAAGACCTTCGCCCTATCAACTATTCTAGGCTTAAGTTTGACAAATATTGCCCATGCCGCAGATGCATTATCGGTCAATTTACAAGCCAAACAAATCGTCACAGAAAATGGCAAGCAAGTACTAAAAACGGTCAATCGAGCCAACAGTGGCGATGTCATCCAATATCAAGCGATTTACCGCAACAACATCCAAAAACCTATGACGGATCTAGCTTTGACCCTCCCTGTCCCAGCGAACATGGTGTATGTCAGCTCAAGCTCCCCTGCGCCTACACAAGCCAGTTTAGATGGTAAAAAATTTGAGAATTTGCCAATTATGCGTAAGGTCAATGGCAAAATGGTTGAAGTACCCGCATCGCAGTATCGTGCGGTACGCTGGATTGTCAAGACCTTACCTGCTCAGCAGAGTACCACTGTTAGTTTGAATGCAAAAGTTCAATAACTGGGTAATTCTTTTATTTTTAATGTTTTGCTGTTACCTATAACGTCTTATTTGAATAGGGCGTTTCCCCCAAGTCTTGTTTTTTTCCTATTTTCGGAGTTATGAATGAAAAAATTCAATTTTAATCCTAATGTGCTAACGGCTGGGGTGGCGTTAGCTCTGGGTTTTGGTATTGCTAATGGTGTATCAGCAAGCACATCTTCAGGTTCTGCCTCACCAACTGGTGGTATTCAAATTAACAATACTGCGACTGCAAGTTACAGTGTGGATGGCGTTGCTCAGCCTACGGTCACTTCAAATGCTGTTGTTGTTAACGTGAATGAAATTGGTAGTTTCACCTTAGTCGCTACGCTAGGTACAAGTCCAACAGATGACAAGAACGAAGGGATTTTAGCATTGCCTAATAGCAGTGTTACCTTTACCAATACCTTAAAAAATACGGGTAATGTCACCGATACTTATACCATTGACCTAAAAGATGTTAATTCCAATATCATCGGTGCTAAAAAAGATGGTACGTTTGGCAATCTAGCAGGACCTATTACAGTAATTATTAGAGATACAAATGGTACTGAGGTAGGTGCTACTACCACAATTAATCCAGGTCAAACCATCACGCTTTTAGCAGGTTATACCGCTGAATTAAGCTACGCTTTGAAAGTACAGACTAGCAGTACCACACCACTTGCGAATGATTCAATTCTTTCAACATTGAGCGCTACCAGTTCTTATCTTACAAAAGTTGATTCAACCAAAGCCAATCTTATCAACGAAAACCAGGCGATTGTATCAATGCCTATTTTTAGTATTGTCAAATCGGCTTCTTCAACGATTGATTTGAATACCACAACGTCATTTCAATACACAATTAAAGTCACCAATACTGACAAACTTACTTATAGCGCTGATGCAACCAATATTTTAATCCAAGATACTATTCCCGCAGGTCTTGCATTGGATACCACTCAAGCAATTACAGTAACTGGCGCAGCCAATAATGGCAGCACGTCAGGCTCTACTGCTTCTAAACTTGTGGTAAGCGGAGTTAATCTCAACCGTGGTCAAACTGCAACCATTACCTTTACTGTTAAAGTAACTGACAAAGCAGCATTAGCTGCAGCTGGCTCAGTGGTTAATAATGCAGAGGTATATGACAATTACGACACATCTACTCCAGATACAGCAAATCCGCAAATTCGTGATAGTACAGACTCTAGTGTACCTAACACCAGTACTAAGACCACCACCACAGATGATGGTACTGATCCAGATCAACCAGGTGGCGACCGAAATTCTACCGTTGTGTTTACTAACCGTAATGTAACCATTTCAGCTGGTACACCTAGCTCTGGTGTTACTGCAGCCGATGGCAGTTTTGAAATTGCACCAACATCAACCCAAACTATTAAGCATACAATTACCAATACTGGTAACCAAGCTGAAGGCTCTACCACCAATCCATTACAGATTGCCATCACTGATGCAACTACTGGCAATAATATACAACCTACTGGCCCTGTAACTGTTACTATTTTTGATAAGAATGGCTCCCAAGTAGCCACCAAAACTTATACTCAGCTTACTAATCCTATTAATGTTAGCGATGTTTTAGCAACTGGTATCCCAACGGGTGGTACAGCAACGGTAAGTTATACAGAAGCTAGTAGTAACAATACTACATCTAATGGTGCAGTTGTTACCAAAACCGAAAAAACCGCGATTACATTAACACCAAGTGGTACTGGTGCACCAGCTGCTGTGACGGTAACTGATACTTTCAATGTTCAATCTATGACTTTAAATAAAACTCAAGTCATTGATGCTAACTGTGACGGCAATCCTGATCCAAACCAAACTTATTCGAAAGCGGACATTAACGATGTCAGACCTGGTCAATGCATTATTTATCGTATTGAAGCATTAAATGGATTTACCACAAAAGACCTTACTGGTGTACAAATTACGGATACTGCTGATAAATGGTCTAAAGCAGCGAACTATGTTGCGGGTACTGCGCGCGATTCTGCAAATGGCTTAGTAACAACGCCAACTCAAGATGCTTCGGGCACAGATACTGGTTCAGTAGTTTCTTCGTTGATGTCTATACCGAAAACAACTGATACAGCCAATCCAAGTTCAGTGTTTTTACGTTTTATAGTTAAAATTAAAACTTCAAAATAATCAGTGCAATACTAATTATTGTGATATGAGGTGGAAGTCTAGCAAGGTAGCGATTTCTCTAGACTTTCCCTCAATTAAAGTTAGTTGATTATTTTTTGTATAAGTGAGAAACGCTGATATGACACTTTTTTGTCATCATATGCCGAAGCTAGCTAGTATTGACCAGTTACCTAGTGCAAGAAAAACTTGTCTAAGTAAACCTACCTTACTAATGACAAGTTTGTTACTTATTCAAGTAAATTTAGCACATGCTGCGATTGGTCACGGTGTTATCGAAATCAATAATACTGCCAATGCTACTTATAGAGTATATGATAACGCTGATATTAATAACGTAATCGAATCAAATACCACCATCGTTCAATCTTTTACTCTGCCTCGTTACGATATCAAGCTTACCCAACCCCTTAAAATCACGATCAAACCAGGGAATAAAGTGCAATGGCAAAATACCCTTGAAAATACGGGCGCATCTGATGAGACCGTTGCCGTCAACTTTACTATTCCAAAAACCTTATCAAATTTTCAAGTGTATGTTGATGCCAACAACAATGGCATTATTGATAGCAATGAGACCGAGCTGCAGCCTACGATAAGTATCGCGGCAGGTGAGCAAATTCATCTGATTGTCAAAGCCTTGTCCAGTACCGAGCTTAAAGATGGCGACACAGTCGATGTACCCATCACTGCCGTAGTGCAAGAAGATAACACAGTACAAGCTAGCGCAACTGATAGCTTAGTGGCTATCGTGCCAAGCATTGTATATAAAGACCCAACTTACCAAAACAATCTGAGTCAAACCTCTGCTGGACAGCCTGTCTATATTGAAGTCGGTCTTGCCTACTGTAATGCCGATCCCACACAGGTTGACAATGTATGGCTCAATGTTACTTCTAGCAAAACAGGCGATACTATTCGCCTAAAAGGCGTTGAAACA
>NZ_DAMALV010000051.1:7781-13002 GCF_032069585.1 Moraxella sp. CTOTU48268 | reverse complement strand
TATGAGTTCATAGCCCGCTTGAAGAACGGCACTGGGTGACGAAATATTTTTAAGGTAAGCCTCAGGTAGTAATTGAAAACTTGCTACCAGTTGCCAACCCGCCAACATAAGTAACGGCAACCACCAACCCCCTGTACGCCCAAATAGGGTTTTAACAACCTTGTGGGTTGACAATGTCTTGACTGGCGCATTCACCCTTATCGGTTTCGTCGGTAGCGGCTTTGATGTCGCTACCACTGAATTATCCGCAACAAAACTTGACGTTTTCATAAACAACCTCTCACTGCAAATTTATCAATGCAACTTTATTAATGACTGTTAAAAGCTTAACTGTCGGCTGTATCGCTTCAAAGTAGTAAGCGCAAGCTAGCGTCATAAAGATTACCTATTCTTTTTTTACTAGCTTTTTACTAGCCATAGTTTTACTTGGGTGGATACCAAACAATATCTTTTACCTGTATTTGTTTTGGCAGCAATTTATTTTTATAAAAAGTATCCGCTTCTTGCTGCTGGGCTTGAATGATGTCATCGGTGATATAGTTGACACCGTAATTTCTTGATTTCACCGAGGCTAACGCCACGTCAGGTTTTAGATTGGTGACTTTTTGGATCATTTTGCTAAAAGTTACCGGGTCAGCGGTAATCGCTTTATCCGCTTCATCAATGGCTTTGACAATGTCTTTAATCACATCGGGGTGTTTTTGAGCAAAATCCGTTGATGCCAAATAAAACGATGTATTATTGGGCTTAAGACCTGTAGCGTCGGTCAAAACTCGCGCTTTTAGCTCAATTTTGGCACTCGATAGATAAGGCTCCCAAACGGTCCAAGCATCCAATTTCCCTGATTCAAAGGCAGCACGGGCATCAGATGGCTGTAAATACTTGACATCTATGTCAGCAAAACTTAATTTGTCACGTTCCAATGCTTTTAGTAACGTATAGTTGGCACTAGAGCCTTTAGTCACCGCCACAGATTTACCTTTTAATTCAGCCACTGACTTTAAGGTTGAACTCGCGGGGACAATGACGGCTTCAGACTGTGGTGAAGGATTTTCATAGGCAACATACACCAAATTGCTACCCGCGGCTTGGGCAAAAATGGGTGGCGTGTCCCCTGTGGTGCCAAAGTCAATATTGTTGGTATTTAGCGCTTCTAGCATCGGCGGTCCCGATTGAAACTGCACCCAATTGACTTTGATGCCGGATTTTTCGAGCGACTTTTCAAGCAGCTTACTTTCACGCAAATACACCAACGCCCCTGAGCTTTGTAATCCGATACGCACTTCTTCAAGTGGTTTTGAATCACCGCTCTTACTTTCATTGGTCTTTGCTTCATTGGTGGTTGCCGCATTGGCAGATTTAGTGGTATTTTGCTGGCAACCTGCTAATAGCAAGCTAATACTAAACCCCGAAATAAGTAGAGCAGAAACTTTTTTCATTACAATACCTTATGCAATATTTAGGACAATTTGTCCTTATCCTCAAAATTTTTCATTTTTTTCGAGATGAAATGCTATAAAGCCCTATCAAGTATCATCGAATGGTGACATTATTCCACAGAATAATAACAAAGCTTAATAATTATAATTGATAAGAATATAGAAGAATTTGCTAACCGCTTTAATTTATTGTTTATTGATAGCGGAAGGATGTGTGGACAGATAAATGCTATTTTCCGTAGAGAAAAACATAGGGCGCAATCGCTACAGCCAGTGCTAGACCGTTCATTTATTAATAATAGCGGACAAACATTCCTAGATTGTTGTTCGTGTATTTGTGAAATGCGTTATTCTCTTAGTCATGCCGTGAAATAGCCTGCCATAGGATATCAAACAAAGGATCAAAGTCAGCCGTCATCGGTTTGGCAGCGTGTCTTAACACGTGCATCAGCCCCAATCGGGTGATAAACCCCATAAACACATCTAATAAGGTTTTAAGCGAGACATTTTGATTAAGCTCCCCACGCTGCTGCCCATCCGACAACACTTGCAAAAAAGCTTCCATCAAATCCTTGTTTTCATAAATGGCAATATGTTGATAGTGGGAGACAGGAATCGCTGTAGAAAAAAACAATACCGCATCAGGATTGTGGTCAACAAAATCAAACATCACCCATAGCGTCTTACGCAGCCGGTCTTTGACACTATCAATACCGCTCAAATGGTCAATCATTCGAGCGGCTAGGCGACTAAGCACTCGATCTAAAATCACATATATCAGCGTGTTTTTATCGCCAAAATATTTATACAAGGTCTGCAGTGACACGTTCGCGTGTTTTGCAATTGACTGCATAGTCACACTATCCGCAGCGACCTCACTCTCACCACTGGCATACAGTGTAATCACACTTTTTTCGATTTTATCTAAGGTTGCAGGTCGTATCTGCGCAAGTAAGGTTAAATCACCCATTGTATTACTAGGACGTCCAAGCGTCATTGGCTTTTTCAACGCAGTCATAATATTCTCTATTTAGATATTTAAAAAATAGTAATATATATTACCATATCCACAGACAATATTGTTCTCATTTTTTATCTTTGTTATGATGGCGGCATTATTTGGCTATTTAATCATAATCTTAGGGTTTTTAGTTGGTATTACAATGGTAATATAAATTACCTTTATAATATAATTTAAGGATAAATAACTATAAATAGCCGAGCAATTTTTTAAGGTAGTAATTAATATTACTATTATAACGGTTTAATTAACCTCTCAATAACGAACGAGGAATCAAGGATGATCAACCATTTTGAATCAAGCTGGATGAACGAAGAAGTCGCCATGCTAGAAGATACTGCCAAGAAGTTTTTTCAAACTTGGATTGATAAAGACATCGAGTGGCGAAAAAACGGCATGATGGATAAAGAAGCATGGCTTGAAGCAGGCTCGATGGGCTTTTTATGTGCATCGATGCCTGAAGAGTATGGCGGTGCCGGTGGCGACTTTCGTCATGAAGCGGCATTGATTTATGCCCAAGCCGATGCGGCCTTGAGCGGATTTGGTGGCTTTTTGCATTCAGGTATTGTGGCACCTTATATCTTGCATCATGGCAGTGAACAGCAAAAACAGCGTTGGTTACCAAAAATGGCAACGGGCGAATTGGTTGGTGCGATTGCGATGACCGAGCCAGGGACGGGGTCGGATTTGCAAGCTATCAAAACCTATGCCGTTAAAGACGGTGATGACTACATTTTAAATGGTTCTAAAACTTTTATCACCAATGGCCAGTTAGCCAACCTAATTATCGTCGCTTGTAAAACCGACCGTGAAAAAGGCGCTCAAGGGGTATCTCTCTTGGTGTTAGAAACCGATGGATTAGCAGGCTTTGAGCGGGGTCGCAACTTAGAGAAAATCGGTTTATCGTCACAAGATACCTCAGAGTTGTTCTTCAATAATGTGCGTGTCCCACAAAAAAACTTATTGGGCAGTGTGGAGGGCATGGGCTTTATTCAGTTGATGCAAGAGTTGCCACAAGAACGCTTAATCATTGCTTTGGCGGCGGCCGGGGCGATTAAGAAATCGATTGAACTTACCATCGAATATACCAAAGAACGCCACGCCTTTAACAAGCCTGTGTGGTCATTTCAAAATACCCGATTTAAACTTGCCGAATGTAATGCGGACTACCTTGCCGTCAGGGCGATGTGTGATGCGGCACTCGAGGCCCATCTTAACAAAAAACTGACCGTACAACATGCCGCTCTATTAAAAGCCTTTACCACGGATAAACAAGCCAAAGTCACGGATGAATGCTTACAGCTATTTGGTGGCTATGGTTATATGCTGGAGTATCCGATTGCCCGATTATATGCTGATGCCCGAGTGCAAAAAATCTATGGCGGTACCAATGAAATCATGAAAGAGTTGGCGTCTCGTTTTATGTAACTCATCGTTTTATATGGCTGCGCCACTTTTTAGCTAGCCTAGATATTAGTATCAGATATTAGGATTAGATATTAGGATTAGCCTTTAGCAATTGACAAATTTTAATCATGATTAAGGAAAATCAAATGAGTAATACCGCTTATATTTATGATGCTATCCGCACGCCGCGTGGCAAAGGCAAATCCGATGGCAGCTTGCACCAAGTCGCTCCAATTTGGTTAATCAGAGAACTGCTGACAAATTTACAGTCACGCAATCAGTTGGACACGCAGTTAGTGGATGATGTGGTACTAGGTTGTGTCACCCCTGTTGGTGAGCAAGGCTCGGATATCGCCCGAATTGCGGTAATTGATGCCGGTTGGGCAGAATCGGTGGCAGGCGTTACCCTATCACGGTTTTGTGCATCAGGGTTAGAGTCGATTAATTTAGCCGCGAGCAAAATCATGTCAGGCATGGAAGATATGGTGGTGGCAGGTGGCGTGGAGTCTATGAGCCGTGTCAAAATGGGGTTAGACGGCGGTGCTTGGTACATGGACCCACGCGTCAATACCGCCACCGGCTTTGCCCCACAAGGCATCGGCGCTGATACGATTGCGACATTAGAAGGGTTTAGTCGCAGTGATGTTGATGCCTATGCCACCGAGTCTCATCGCAGAGCCCAGCAGGCTTCTGAGCAAGGGTATTTTGCTAAATCGATTATTCCTGTTAAAGATATCAATGGTCTGATGATTTTAGACCATGACGAAACCATTCGCGCTGATACCAGCGTTGAACGCTTGGCAGAATTAAAGCCCTCGTTTGCCATGCCAGGAAAAATGGGCTTTGATAAAGTGGTCTTAGATAAATATGCCACGATTGAAAAAATTAACCATGTGCACCATGCCGGTAACTCATCAGGTATCGTTGACGGGGCCGCGTTATGTCTGCTTGGTAGTCAATCAGCGGGACAAGCGGCGAATTTAAAACCCCGTGCCAAAGTCACGATGGCGGCAGTGGTGGGGTCAGAACCGACGATAATGCTAACAGGTCCGACACTAGCCGCAAGAAAAGCCTTAGCCCGGGCGAATATGCAGGTGTCTGATATTGACCTATGGGAAATCAACGAAGCGTTTGCAGCGGTGCCAATGAAAACGGCAAAAGACCTAGGGCTTAATATGGATATCGTGAATGTCAACGGTGGTGCGATTGCTATGGGACATCCATTAGGCGCAACAGGGGCAATTTTGATTAACACTTTGTTAGATGAATTGGAGCGCCGAGATTTGACCACTGGACTTGCGACCTTATGTGTCGGTGGCGGTATGGGTATTGCCACGATTATTGAACGTGTTTA
>NZ_DAMALV010000051.1:0-7771 GCF_032069585.1 Moraxella sp. CTOTU48268 | reverse complement strand
TAAGTCGCCTATTTAATTGAATTAAAAAACTGAAGAAAAAAGGATGTTTCTATGACCAGTCTTACCAGCCAAGCGGCGAATCAATTGGCCAATTTTTCTGCCACTGACGACGATAATATTGTCATTTTGACCATTCAACAATCTCGCAAAATGAATGTGCTTGATGAGCATTTTAGCAATGATTTAGAAAAAATCGCTCAAAGTTTTATTGAAGACAAAGACAGCAAAGGGCTTATCATCACCAGCGATAAAGATAGCTTTATCGTGGGTGCCGATATCGACCAATTTGCCAATATCCAATCCCCCAAGCAAGCTTTTGATTTTGTGGAACATTTCAAAAAGGTGTTACGCAGCCTTGAAACCTGCGGTAAACCTGTCGTCGCTGCATTAACCGGCACTGCCTTAGGTGGCGGGCTTGAAGTGGCGTTGGGCTGTCATTATCGCATTGCCGTTGACCAACCGAATGCCAAATATGGCCTGCCTGAAGTCAAGTTGGGCTTATTACCTGGGGGCGGTGGTACGCAGCGTTTAATGCGTCTTGTCGGTATGCAAAAAGCGTTAGAGTTGATGACACAAGGCACTAAGCTTACCACCCAAGCCGCTCATCAGCTTGGCATTATCGATGCGGTAGTTACTGATAAAACGGCACTGATTGAACAAGCCAAACAGTGGATTCATGAGCACCCAACCGCTCAGCAGCCTTGGGATGCCAAAGGCTTTAAAATCCCTCAAGGTAACGCCTTAACCCCGCAAAATGCCCAAATGCTGAGCATTGCCCCTGCGATGGCAAATCAAAAATCGCATGGCAACTACCCTGCCATTACCCACATTTTATCCTGTGTGTTTGAAGGTAGCTTAGTGGACATCGATACTGGTCTGGCGCTTGAGTCCCGCTATTTTGTCGCCTGTGCCATGTCACAAGTGTCAAAAAACATGATTGGCACGCTTTGGCACCAACTCAACAGCATCAACAAGGGCCAATCTCGTCCAAAATCTATCCTGCCATACCAAACCAAAAAAGTCGGTGTGTTGGGCGCAGGGATGATGGGTGCAGGTATTGCCTATGTCTCTGCCAAGGCAGGCATTGACGTGGTATTGCTAGATACCACGATGGAAAATGCGGATAAAGGCAAAACGTATTCAGAAAACTTGCTGGATAAAGCGATTGCCAAAGGCAGAAGCAATGATAGCAAAAAACAATCCTTACTGGACAAAATTCAAACCACCACGGATTATGCAGATTTAGCGGATTGTGACTTGGTGATTGAAGCGGTGTTTGAAGACCGTGATATTAAAGCCAAGTGTACCCAGCAAACAGAAGCAGTCACCGCTAGCGATGCGATTTTTGCGTCAAATACCTCAACCTTGCCAATTACCGGTTTAGCCAAAGCGAGTGGCCGTCCTAAGCAATTTATCGGGTTACACTTTTTCTCACCTGTCGATAAAATGCCGCTTGTGGAAATCATTATGGGCGAGCAAACCGATGAAACTACGTTAGCCAAAGCCTTTGACTATGTGTTACAAATTGGCAAAACGCCGATTGTGGTCAATGATAGCCGTGGTTTTTATACGTCTCGCGTGTTTGCCACCTATATCACCGAAGGCTCTGCCATGCTCTCTGAGGGCGTCCATCCCCGATTGATTGAGGTAGCTGGTATCAAATCAGGTATGCCAGTCGGACCGCTGGCACTGCAAGACGAGGTGTCTTTAGGTCTGATGCTGCATATTAATGAGCAAACCAAAAAAGACTTACAAAAAGAAGGCAAAGAAATGCCGCATCACCCCGCCGATAACGTGGTCGAACTGATGGGCAAAACCCACGGGCGTTTGGGTAAAAAAGTCGGCAAAGGGTTTTATGACTACCCAGAGGGAGGTGAAAAACAACTGTGGTCAGGGCTATCAAACTTATTCCCTGTCGCAGACACGCAGCCTACTCAGCAAGAGCTTATTGACCGCTTTATGTTTATCCAAGCCAATGAAACCGCTCGTTGTTATGAAGAAAACGTGATTAATTCAATCGCAGATGCCAATATCGGCTCTATCTTTGGCTGGGGATTTGCCCCGCATCATGGGGGTACCTTGCAGTTTATTAATGCCTATGGCGTTGATAATTTTGTCGCACGCAGTCAACAACTTGCCGAGCGTTATGGCGAGCGCTTTGCCCCTGCCCAAGTTTTAGTAGCTATGGCAAAGGCGCATAAGGAGTTTGTTAATGAATGACGCCATAGCTGCACTGGGTATAGCTGACTGCTTAACAGGGCTAAAAGTTATTGACTTATCACGCAACTTGCCGGGTCCATTTGCCACACGACTGCTCGCTGATTTGGGGGCAGATGTGATCAAATATGAACCTAAGCCAGGTGACCCTGCCCGGGCGTTGGGCAATTTGTTTGATGCTTTAAATCATGGCAAAGCTTGTCACAAAATGGACTTCAAACACCCCGATGATATTGCTAAGCTTAAAAGCGCAATTGCCACTGCTGATGTGATGATTGATAGTTTCCGCCCCAACGTATTAGAAGGCATGGGACTTTCGCCACAGGCACTGCTTGCGGAAAACCCAAAGCTGGTGATTGTTTCCATCACTGGCTATGGTACGACGCCCAACTGGGCGGATAAAGCCGGGCACGATATCAACTTTATGGCAATGAGTGGCGTACTTGACCAACTCAAAACCGCATCGGGTGAACAAGCCATGCCCAATGTGCAATTTGCCGACTTGGCTGGCGGGAGTGACACAGCGGTCATCGCTTTATTAGCGGCCGTTGTCAATGCCAAGCTAACTGGCAAAGGTCGCCATATCATCATCAGCATGACCCATAGTTTATACAACCATTTGGTGATGCCAAAAGCGACGGGGAAATTTGTCAAAGCATTAACCCAGGTAACACCGACGCCTGAGCAGGATTTTTTAGGCGGCGTGCTGCCATGTTACCGGCTATATCAGACACAAGACGGTCGTTATATGGCAGTCGGCTCGCTTGAGCTAAAGTTTTGGCAAGGCTTGTGTCAAGCGTTAGATGTTAATGAACATGCGGCTAGCCATTGGCAAATGGGCGTACTGCCTACTCATCCGCAGAGCCAAGCCGCTGCCAAGGCTATCGCCCAAAAATTTGCATCGCAGCCACTTAGCCACTGGCAGCACTACTTTACCCAATTTGATGTGTGCGTGACGCCTATTTTAACCTTGGCAGAAGCCGCCTGTCATGAACTATTTGCTAATCAAGATGAGTATGGTAATGTTAAGCCTTGGTGTGATAATGATTGCAACTAGGCTATTCATTTGCGTCACTATCAACTCAAGGCACAGTAATTGATAGTCATCAAAAAGCGCGGCAATACGCGCACCCTAATAGGCCCATGGAAAAAACCTTTTCAAGGGCCTATTAGCCTATTTTCTAAGGACAGAAAAAGGATAACAACATGGAAAATTTTTGGACAAAATTTTATGACCCTGCCACCGCCGCACACATTCCCGCTTTAACAGATCAATCGTTAATAGAATTTTTTGATGATCGTTTAACGGCCTTTGCCTCACGAGAATTCACCAGCAATATGGAGCGAGCGATCAACTACAAAGAAGTGGATAACGTTGCACGCCTTGTCAGCCGCTGGCTACAAGCCCAATCCTTGGGCCCAAATGCCAGTGTCGCTATCATGCTGCCTAACGTACAAGCGTATTTACCGGTCATGATAGGTGCGATTCGCTCAGGGTATGTTTTGACGCCGATTAATCCGCTACATACAGCTCGTGAATTAGAGTTTCAGTTGATTGATGCCAATACTGAAGTTATTTTTATTTTAGAAAATTTTGCTCACACTTTACAAAAAATCATTGATAAAACCCCAGTGAAAAAAGTCGTGATTATCCGTTTAGGGGACTTGTTAGGATTAAAGGGTAAAATAGTCGATATCGCTGTAAAATATGTCAAGAAAATGGTAGAGCCTTACCAAATTGACCAAAAGTATCAGCCATTACGATTGGGTCAAGTGATGAAAATCGCTAAATCCATGCCTTACCAACAGCCATCCAAATCACTTGATGATGTTGCCTTTATCCAATACACCGGCGGCACCACTGGCAGACCCAAAGGCATCTTGCTGACCCATCGAAATATTTTGACAGCAGTTGAGCAATATTATCAGTGGTTTTTGCCGGTACTCAACCAACAAAAAAATGTCGAACAAGTATTCCATAGTATCCTAGCGTTGCCGCTATATCATATCTTTGCCTTTATCTTTTCCATGTTAGGCATGAAATCTGGCATGCGCATGACCTTGGTGACCAACCCTAAAGACATTGCCGGTTTTATCAAAATATTATCTGCTAAGCCGTTTCATATTCTTCCTGGGGTTAATACCTTGTTTCAGGCATTAGTTAACCACCCCGATTTTAAAAATGTTGATACCCGTGAACTAAAATTATCAATCGCCGGCGGTATGGCAGCCACCCCCGCCACGGCCAAAGCTTGGCTTGAGCTCACTGGCTGCCCATTAATAGAAGGATGGGGCATGTCCGAAACTATTGGTGCAGGCACGTGTAACCCCCTCACCAATCATGAGTACACTGGCGATATTGGCCTACCTTTACCGAGTATCGATATCAAAATCTGTGATGATGTGGGCAACGAAGTGTCGTTAGGCGAAGTGGGTGAAATCTGTATCAAAGGTGATAATGTGACTATAGGTTATCATAACATTGACAACACCGATTATTTCTTACCTGAAGGCCATTTAAAGACAGGCGACATTGGGATGATGATGCAAAACGGGCATATCAAATTAATGGATCGCAAAAAAGATATGCTGATCGTCAGTGGCTTTAATGTCTATCCAACCGAAATTGAAGCGGTGCTGTTAAATCACCCGAAAGTCCAAGAATGTGCCGTGATTGGCGTTGAAGATGCGCTTCAAGGGCAATCGGTTAAAGCCTATATTGTCAAATCAGATGACAGTTTGACGATAGATGAGCTTAAAGCCTTTAGTCATGAGCAATTAACCGGGTATAAACGACCACGTCAATATACGTTTATTGAGCAATTACCCAAAACCGCGGTTGGCAAAATTCAAAAAACTGAACTGCGATTACTTGAGAAAAATAGTAAATAATGGTGTCAGCCCAGGGAATGGTCAGATGTTTACCTTTCAACCCTCGAA
Source organism: Moraxella sp. CTOTU48268 (assembly GCF_032069585.1). Lineage (NCBI taxonomy): Bacteria > Pseudomonadati > Pseudomonadota > Gammaproteobacteria > Moraxellales > Moraxellaceae > Moraxella > Moraxella sp. CTOTU48268. Next base: position 2,614 of record NZ_DAMALV010000051.1, on the reverse strand, counting down.
AAACCACGTAAACCCTTGATATCACTGCAATAAAAAAGCCCCAATCAATCGACTGGGGCTTTTGGAATATGGTAGGCATAATCTGACTCGAACAGACGAGAACCTTTAAGTTAAATTACCCCAAATTGCATGTTAGCAAAATCTATTAGATATAGGACTTACGCAAAAGCAAAATTTTTTGCGTAAGTCCTAATATACAAGTTACGGTTTAAATCAATACGATAGTTTATTGCTGAAATGAGAAAGCCGTTACTGGGGATTCTCAGTAACGGCTTACAAGTTCAATAAAAACAGGTGTTTTGACTAAATTGTCGGCTCAATCTTTTCCCCATCTTCTTTGATAAAGGTTTTGGTTAAGGGCGTATCAATCAAATCTAGTACAACTTCGGAAGGACGGCACAGCTTAACGCCTTTATCACTCACAACGATTGGACGATTGATTAGAAGTGGGTCAGCTAACATAGCTTGAATAAGGTCATCATCAGTCAAACTAAGGTTATCTAGCCTACGTTCAGCGTAAGGCGGCACATTTACACGCAGTAATTGTCTTGGGGTAATACCCATTTTGGTAATTAAATCACGCAGGGTTGTTTCATCAGGTGGGTTATCCAAATAATGAATAACAGAAGGCTCAATGCCTTGATGTTTGATAAGAGCAAGCGTGTTGCGTGATGTGCCACAGTTAGGGTTGTGGTAAATTGTGATATTTTGCATACTTGTTCCTTTTTAAGTTTTAAAATTATTGAATTATTGGCAACCAAATTGCCAATGCAACCAATGTAGCCACCAATACAGGCAAGGTTAAAATAATACCGACTTTAATATAATAGCCCCAACTCACCGTAATATTTTTACTGGCTAAAACGTGCAACCATAATAAAGTAGCGAGTGAGCCAATCGGGGTAATTTTCGTGCCTAAATCACAGCCTATTACATTGGCATAAATCATGGCTTGCTTTATCATGGGGTCATGGATAGTCGCCTCATCAATCGCTAAAGCTTGAATTAGCACCGTCGGCATATTATTCATTACAGATGAAAGCCCTGCCGATAATAACCCTGTTCCTACTGTAGCTGTCATCATGCCATGATTAGCGAGTTGGCTTAACTCATGAGCTAAATAGTCGGTCAGCCCTGCATTTTTTAAGCCATACACCACCAAATACATGCCCAATGAAAATATCACCACTTGCCACGGGGCATTTTTGACAATCGGCAGCACCGTTATTTTTTTACCCATTTTCGCTACCACAAGCAACACCAACGCGCCAACCCCTGCAATGAAGCTAATGGGTACACCTATAGGCTCAAGCACAAAAAAACCCAACAAAAGTAACGCCAACACCACCCAACCCATGATAAAGGTATTTTTATCCACGATAGCCGATTGTGAGCTTTCGATTAAATCCAACGCATAAACCGTAGGAATGTCTTTATGATAAAACCCATACAATACCAATAATGAGGTGACAACCGCTACCACGTTTACTGGTATCATCACTTTGGCATAATCGGTAAAAGGGATTTTAAAAAAGTCAGCCGACACAATATTTACCAAATTAGACACCACGAGCGGAATACTGGCGGTATCAGCGATAAATCCTGCTGTCATAATAAAAGCAAGGGTAGTCGCAGGGGAAAAGCGTAACGTGGTTAAAATCGCAATCACAATGGGTGTTAATATCAAAGCCACACCATCATTGGCAAACAATGCCGATACCACCGCCCCAAGTAGCACAATAAACGCAAACAACCGATTACCGCTACCTTTTGCTAATCTTGCAACGTGCAAGGCGATATAGCGGAAAAAGCCTGCTTCATCAAGTAACAGACTAATAATGATAATAGCAATAAAGGCAAAGGTAGCGTTCCAAACAATATTCCACACTACAGGAATATCAGCAACCGTTATTACCCCTAATAGCAAGGCTATGCCAGCCCCGATACTGGCCGTCCAACCGATGCCCAAGCCTTTAGGTTGCCATATTACAAATATCAAAGTCACTAGAAAAATGAGTAATGCGGTAATCATTGACTGCCTATAGAAACCTGTTAAAATTGAGCTATACTATAATCTATATATTTGGATATGTAAATATATGAATAAAACAGACTTTCTCAAGGCGTTAGGCGACCCCACCAGATTAAAAATTGTGCAACTACTTAATCAGAAGCAAGCGTTATGCGTGTGTGACATCATCAGCGAGTTAGACCAACCACAGCCAACTATCTCACGGCATTTAAACCAATTAAAGCAAATCGGTATTTTAGAAAGTGAGCGTAAAGGCACTTGGATTTGGTATTCGATTAGTCAAGAGTTACCAAGTTGGGGCAAAGCGGTAATTGGTGCATTGGAATTAAATTAAAGGCGTTTCCTCGCTTAATTCAAAATACCTCTCCATAGGTGTTTTCCCTTCAAAGCTGAATGTGGTCTTAGCCAATTAAGGCTATGTCTGAGCTGTTTTATTTTGGAGGAGAGTTACAGCCAACGATGGCGTCATCATTGTTTCAATCCATGATAAGACATTTTCCCATAATGGTTGGGCGCTGGCTCTAAAATTCTTCTGATACAATTGGGTCATCAAAAAAATAATGCGGATATTTGCACCATTGT
>NZ_DAMALV010000050.1:0-13164 GCF_032069585.1 Moraxella sp. CTOTU48268 | reverse complement strand
CACATAGCATCTGATAGGTGCTGCTAGGCAGGTTTAAAGGAAAATTTTGTTCATACTGTTTAAGGTCGTGCTGATTTTTTATTTGCTGGTTCATCGTGTCAAAGTCCTTTTCACGGTTAAATTAATTATCGCAATACGCCAAAATTGCCTCTAGAAATAATACGGTATGTCAGTCAAAAGTTCTGGTATTGTTTCGTACATATTTGCTACAGTTAGCTGATGTGATGGATAAACTCAGTTAACTCATGAAACTATGGGAAAAAGGATGTTCCGATGATTGTACTTTGGCTTGCTATTGTTATTATCTTTATTATTGTTGCCACTGCAAAATTAAAATGGCACCCGTTTTTGGTGTTGATTCTTTCAGCATTTTTAGTCGCACTGTTTTATCAAGTTCCTATTGCCACTGTGCCTAAGACGATTGCCGAGGGCTTTGGGAATATTTTAGGTTATATTGGCTTGGTCATCGTATTTGGCACAATTATTGGACTTATTTTAGAAAAGACGGGTGCTGCAATCGTGATGGCAGAAACCGTAATTAAGCTACTTGGCGAACGATTCCCAACGCTAACCATGTCAATTGTCGGTGCTGTGGTATCGATTCCTGTATTTTGCGACTCGGGATTTGTGATTTTAAATTCACTAAAAGAATCATTGGCGAACCGCTTAAAAGTTTCCAACGTCGCTATGAGTGTTGCGTTAGCAACGGGTCTTTATTCCACGCATACTTTTGTACCTCCAACCCCCGGCCCTATTGCTGCCTCAGGTAATCTTGGTCTGGAAGCCAATCTTGGCTTAGTCATCGGTATGGGTCTATTGGTTTCGGTAGTGGCGGTAACCGCAGGTTGGTTATGGTCCCAGCGTTTTTTAACGGCCATTCCTGAATCAGACAATCCATTCATGTCAACTGACAAAGCCGCAGTGATGCAAGCGCGTGAGCAATATGGTCAGCTGCCATCAGCCACGATGGCATTTTTACCGATTATTGTACCCATTATATTGATATGTCTGGCGTCTATCGTAGCATTTCCTTCTAAACCATTGGGCAGTGGATTATTGGCTCAACTATTAGGCTTTGTTGGTCATCCACTTTCTGCTTTACTTATCGGTCTGTTTTTATCGTTTTTACTCATTAAAGGCAATAATAAAAGTCAACTAATTAGCGATAGTATCGCTGAGGGCTTAACGGTAGCGGCGCCAATTCTGTTGATTACCGGGGCTGGGGGTGCATTTGGTGCCATGTTAAAAGCCACATCGGTAGGTACTTATTTGGGCGAAACGCTAAGTAGTTTAGGTCTAGGTATTTTAATGCCTTTTATCGTTTCGGCGGCACTCAAAACCGCTCAAGGATCAACCACGGTGGCATTGGTAACCACCTCTGCCTTAGTCGCACCGATGTTAGGGCAAATTGGTATGGACAGTGATATGGGCCGAGTGCTTTGTGTCATGGCAATTGGGGCAGGTGCGATGACCGTATCACATGCCAACGACAGCTATTTTTGGGTTGTCAGTCAGTTTAGTCGTATGAGTGTGCCACAAGCCTATAAAGCCCATACTGTCGCTACAGGTATCCAAGGTGTCGTCAGTATGGTGTTTATCTGGTTATTATCGATTATTCTGCTTTAAGTCACACATTTCATAAAATAACTTTAGGAAAAGCACCGTGAAAATTGTTATTGCCCCAGATTCATTTAAAGAAAGCCTCACTGCCAGTGAAGTGTGTGATGCCATTGAGACAGGATTTGCCACTGTTTTTAAAGAAGCTGACATGATTAAAATCCCAATGGCAGATGGTGGTGAAGGCACGGCCGCCGCGCTTAAAGAAACGCTGTCTGGCGAATGGCAACGTATCATTGCACATGACCCTTTGATGCGCCCGATTGAGGCAAGCTATGTACTACTGCCCAATCAAACCGCCATTATTGAGATGGCAAGCTGTGTTGGCTTGCACCTACTGACACAGGCAGAGCGAGACCCAGGCGTCACGACTACTTATGGCGTGGGTGAAATGCTACTTGATGCGATTGATAAAGGCGCAAAACATATTATCCTAGGTATCGGTGGCAGTGCCACCAATGATGCAGGTACAGGTATGCTAAAGGCCTTGGGCTATCGTTTCTTGGATGCACAGCATCATGAGCTTGTGCAAGGCGGTAAAGCGTTAGCGGCATTGGCGTTTATTGATAGCAGTGGGGTTAGCGATAAAATCGCTGATATTAGTATTACCGTTGCCTGTGATGTGACCAATCCATTATGTGGCAAACTCGGTGCTAGCCATGTGTATGCCCCGCAAAAAGGGGCGACGCTAGACGATATCGTTCTTTTAGATAATGCCCTTAGCCATTTTGCCAATATTGCCAGCCGTCAAAATTTCCCCGATAATCGCAATGAAGCAGGCGCAGGGGCCGCAGGTGGTTTAGGTTTTGCGTTAATGACGTTTCTATCGGCAATACTGGCTGGCGGATTTCAGCTGGTAAGTGAATTTAGTAATCTTGAGCAGATGATTCAGCAAGCAGATTTGGTCATCACCGGTGAAGGGAAGATGGATTTTCAAACGTCCATGGGCAAAGTGGCATCAGGCGTGCTATCACTTGCCAAAGCAGTTAATGTGCCCGTTATCGCCATTTGTGGCGTGGTCGATGACCCCCACAGCCATTGGAAAGACGATGGTTTTACAATAGCGATTCCCAGTATTCAAACTTTAGGCTCGCTTGATGAGGCACTTGCTTTAGCAAAACAGAATGTTGAAAAAACTGCCTATAATATCGCGATGGCGATGCAATTGGGTCAACAATTAAACCGTTAGTATTTAGCCACATAGTGATGTGATTAAAAAAACCCCGACCTTGGCAATGACGTACACCTAAAATACCTAAATTTACATTAAGCTGAATTCCCTTACCTAAAAGGGATTCAGCTTTTTTATTGTCTTTATTATTTCAAAATTTTAGTGTATATTTAGGTATATTAAATAGTTTTTGGTCACGTTAATTTTGCTGTATAAAATCAAAAATGACACCAACCTATATCCGCCCTACCCTATTTTTGCAAAGTTTGTAAATTATATTATTAAAAATATCTAAATTTTTAATTAAAAATTTATTTAAAATGTTATCTTAAATATTAATTAAATAAAATTAAAATATATGTTTACTAGTATTTTTAAGGAATGATAGGTCAAATTAATTCTCTATCGATATTTATTTAATATTTTCTAAATGAAAAGGTAAAGATTATGAATACTAAACTACCTATTAGCATTGAAGACCTACTATATCAAAGGACGATTGAAAGTGAGCGTATCGAATACAAGGCTGATGGGAATTCTGAATCTATTTTGCATACCATCTGTGCCTTCGCTAATGATTTTCATAATTTTCCCGATGGGGCAGGTGGTGACAGTTTTGAAGAAAAAATTTTTACTGGACCATTGGAGCGTATCACTCAAGATAGCTTAGATTACATTAAAAGTCGCTTTCTAAAAGAGACCATGATTAAACATCCTGACCGTGCACAAGCGGAACGGTTTTGGAATTATCCATTCATTGCGATTGAAGAAGCAGTGGTCAATGCGGTATATCACCGCTCTTATGAAGAACGCAATCCAATCGAAATCCGCATTTATCCTGATGAAATCATCATATTAAGCTATCTAGGTGCAGACCGTTCTATTAGGCTTGATGACTTGCAAGCAGGACGTGCTGTAACAAGGCGTTATCGTAATCGACGTATTGGTGAATTCTTAAAGGAGTTGGACTTAACCGAAGGTCGCTCAACAGGTGTTCCCAAAATTTTACGAGCCATGAAAAAGAATGGTTCGCCTATGCCAACTTTTGAGACGGATGATGAACGCACCTATTTCTTAGTAAAATTACCCATTCATCAAAAAGCAATGCTAGATGAAAGCGTAATTGAGCAAAATACATTTACCCCCCAAGCTACCCCCCAAGCTATAAAACTACTGACAAGCTTAAATAACTACGACAATCAGGTGATAACTCGTCAAGAATGGATGGACTTGTTAGGTTTAAAGGACAGCCGAAACTTTAGAAAAGTATACCTTAATCCCGCCCTAATAGCAGGGTTGATTGAAATGACCATCCCCGATAAGCCCAATAGCCCTAACCAACAATACCGTCTTACTACACTAGGTAAAGCAGTAGTGAAATAATTTAAACGAGATGGGGAGATAGGGAAATGGCAAAAAACACATCAAAAATAACTCACAGAATCACCACCAAAACTCTGTCTGTAACGACTGAAAATTTTGTTGTCCATCCTTCGGTAGTTAAAGCCTTTCAAATTTACTGTGAAAACTTCCCTACTCCTTCTGCTCACCAAAATTTGCATAAGCCCTTGATATTTGACGTGATAAAAGATGATGACAGATTTTACTTTTTTGATAACTTTGCTGAAGTGGTACTAGTCAATGATGTCACCAATGTAACAATTAGACCACTTCCTTTGTCAAATATCGACATTGAAAGAAGGGCTTGGGCATCTTTAAAAGCTGATTTTTATGCACTTAAGCCTATCAATCCCAAAATTTTTAATGAGCTTAAGCAATATATGCCAAAAAAAATTGCTGAAGAACTATTTGGGGGCAATATGACAATTGAAAAAATTTTAGCTGATTTGCAGTTAGAACGTCATCATTATGATTATCAAGCCAAGTTACAACGAGAGCATCGGCAATATACTTTTCCATTATTTTCCCAATTAATTCAAGAGGCTCTAGATGGATATTGATAAATTAATTGCTGTCCTATTGCCAAAGCACGATGACGAGTATGTGCAGTCGTTACGAGACTTTTTTCTGACGGTTACATCTATTACTGATTCTTCATTTGTCGGTTTTGATATTACGGATAAATCGAATGTCATATTGGAACCTAAACAGTTAAAAGAGATTTTTGAAAGTTACAAAGGCAAAACTACGAAGGAGAGTTATGAAGTTAAAGCATTTCTTGCTAGTAGCTATGTTCTCACACCATTTGATATAAAAAATCCATCATTGGAGTGGCAATGGATATCTAAGCTTTGCCACCTTTTACTATATTTTGCTAATAACAAGTTGACTCGGCGTATTAGCGAAACCAGCATTGAAGCGAGAAAGTGGCTTACACCCAAGTCTAGTTATCAATCGCTTTGGCAAAGTTGTTATACCACTTGGCAGGCAGATACACTGGAACGAACCTATCGAAATGTTCATCAGCAACTAGAAATTTTCGAAAACGCTAATCACCCAAATTTATCAAAACTACAGTCAATTTATCGCACGCTTGAATTTACCTATCATCACCGACAACCCATTACTCGAAAAAACCAAAGTAGAAGGAGCCAAGCAAAACCTAAGATTGACGAGAGCTATACCCAAACGTTGGCTGTCAATGATATCGATGATGATACTGATGAATTGGTAGAGGTTAGAGAGATTGAATCAACGCAGAATGATATTGATGCGTTGCGCGAGCGTCTTGATAATAATTTGCCTACTTACGTCGTTCTTGAGCAACGTAGCCTAAAAGCAACCGAAAAATTTTCCCCAAAACAAATTCAGCGTCGAACCAAGGCGAAAGTTTCCCATGCTAACCGCAATGAGCTATTTAGTCTGATCAACATTCGTCATTTACCGCCTTTCGTGATACAAAATGTTTGTAGTAAGCTGTGGCAGTATTTTCATCAAGCAGACATCGAGAGAGATAAAAAGCGCGCTGTGGCTTATTTACTGCTTTCGTTACACACCGGTTATTCGATCCAACAGTTATCCGTTGATATTAATAATAGTGAGAAAAAAATTGTTGATGTTAGTAATCGAACTCAACAATTTGATTTTTTTATAAAGCTTGATATTACCCCACTGCGTATTCGGCAGATAGGTATTGAAAATGTTCTAGCAAATCGCTTGTCATCAATAAAATTACCGCTACCTCATGAGTTAGCGAGTTTTTTGGCATACAAAGGTGAGCCGATGGAACCATGGGTTGACACAGTTATTAGTGAGTTACGTCAAGAACTGGTTTTACCCTACCTCAGCTTAGCCCGCATCGAAAAGTCACTTTATACCTTGCTTATTTATAAAATTACGACCACACAGATTGCTAGTATTATTACAGGCAGAAATGCTCGCAAACGTGCTGACCTATCGTATACCTCTCTTAAACAAATACAAATTTTCGAGGTTTATCAACAAGCGATTGCACTGCTGAATCAACGTAGTTGTTTAGATTTAAGTTATTTCAGCACTAAGCCAGATGCTGATTTTCGTATCGGTAGCCAAAATACGCCTGAATATTTATTGGTAAAACGCTTCTTTGAGCATTTACACAAACAGCTTATTACCCAGACGCATTACATTGATAAGTTTAATGCTTATAGCTTATGGCTCTGGCATGTGTCGCTAATTCTAACTTCTGTTCGTGCGGTGGAAGGCGCACCTGGCTTTTTGAAGCAATTTAATCTAAGCCGAAAAATCGCTTGGATTCAAGACAAAGAAGAACGTTTCACCACCAATGCCCAACGCCTTGTACCAATCTGTGATTTTCTGGTTAAAGCAATACAAGATTACTTGGAATTTTTGTCAAAATTTTCTGCCAAGTTTGGACGATTAAATCCTGCATTAGCTCATCAGATTGAGCAAATTCTACAATCTAAACGTCCTTTAATTAATTGGTTAGATACCAAGGGCAATATGGCAAGTATGCGACCTGCGATTATTCAAAAACAATTAGCAGAAAATTTTAAGTTTAAAGCGGATTGGACACGTCATGTTGGGCAACGTTTTTTGCTAGAGCAGCAAGTTGATGAAGCCATCATTTCGGCCATATTTGCGCATGAGATGTTTGGACAAGAGACCTGGCAAAAACATTCGTCAATGAGTGTGGGTCATATCATCGTGGTTCGGCATGTCTACGATGATTTAGCTCAAAAACTCCAATTACAGCAGATTGCATGATAGCTCATTGGAAGAATTAAGGTATGTGGTAAGCGAGTTTAGTTGAATTTAGGTGATAGACCATCTCCATCAGCAATAACACTCGAATATATGTCGAAATTCCATCAGGAAATCGACATAAGGCATGTTTATGTTTATCGCATCGACACTAAAATACGATATGTCGATTTTTAGCATGAAAATCGACATATCCGTCATAATGTGTTTACACCATCGACATATCAAGCTGATATGTAAAAATTGAAATGTAACATCGAGGAACACTGGACAAGCAGGATCATGTATATCCTTACAGGTATCATCCAGAAATGTGAATGGACAATTAACAAGTTACAAGCGATTCATTTGCTTCCCCAAAATACTAGCAAGTTTAAAAAACATGGGAAACCAACGCATGCCTAATTCTGATTTATTTGGTTATGAACGTCGACAACAAGCGCTTAAAAGCGCTCGAAAAGTTGACAATAGACACGCGATTGAAATTAGCCAACAAGTTTGTGAAAGTGAATGGCAAAGCTTTCTAAATGAAATGAAAGTTGACAGTGCTGAAGGCTATAAAATTCAAGTAAAAGATGAACTTATTGATAAATTGTATGAAAGGATCTTAAAACAATTCAATGAGCAGCTTAAGGCTACTCAACTACCTGCTGCAATGGCTCACCGCTTAAAGTTTTTCAACAATATCAATAAACAACGTAGTAAGGCAAATCTAAAACCGTTCCCAACCCCTGTTATAGCCAATATCCCTAAACGTCCCGCTAACACCAATGATCTAGACAATTTTTTATATTTAGAAACAGCCGAGCAAATCGTTAATAATGCCCTACAAATTTGGCAAGTTAAGAATAGCTTTACCCTAATCGATAGTGTGACTTGGTTATTATTTTCCCAGATCGTCTTTGGCGGTTATAACGAAGCGCTGATCATAAAAGCGGTATATCAAGCATTAAAAGACAAAACAACCATTTATCACGTCGGTAAAGAACAGCTATTACTACCGATTGAATTAACATCAACTGAGTATGCCAATCGTATTGTAAGGTTAGATAATGACAACCCTGATGAGGTTCAATTATATTATTCAAGATGGGTGTTTTTAAATGATGTTAGTCGGCTCTGGCTGGTGTATCTCAATACGCATTTTACTGAAAGCAGCAAATTTCCCAGTTATGCAGAATGTATTCGCAGACTGAGCGACCTGGTTGGCGAAAAGTTTAACGCCGATAACTTTGCAAATTCCAATTTCCTCAATCATATCAATATCTTTTGGCAAACCCTACCCAATGTAAAGATTGACCAGCAAATGGTTGAAACCCTGGTCGGTCGACAACGCCATACTGCTATCACCTTTGAGCAACTGCTGCGCTATTTTAGCCCCATAAAAATCGATGCACGTACCAAAGCTTCGTTAACCATCACTAGCAACGATCCGACTATAGCGATTGATCAGCTTACAACCTCAAATAGCAGCGCTAAAACACCTGATCTAGAAGGCGATTTTAAGGATGATATTGTTAAAGTCATTCGCAACATTTTAAATGGTCAGAAAAGTCAAATTGTCAGTCAATTAGCGCGGTTTTACGCTAATAGCCCGTTATTAGCTAACCAGCAACGCCTGGTGAAATGGCTCATAGATTTAGCTAAAAAAGGCAATAAACCTAGCACGTTACAACGCTATTTATCAGAGATTGGCAATGATTTTTTGGCAGAAACTCGTGATGCAGATTTTATTGGTTGGCAAGATTTTGAATATAAATTTATTTATGACAAAATTATAAGGACAAAAAACACCTTAAAAATGGGCTATACCCGAACTGTGCTTGCCTCATTGCACGACGTACTCGTCAGGGAGTTTAACGCACCCTATCTTAGATTAAACGGTGAAAAAGATCCCTTAGTCGTTAATAGTTGTCTAATTCCTGTCGCGCTATATCAGCATATGCTCACGCAACTAGAGAACCATCCGTCTTTTAATGATAAGTTAAGAGATGTGCTAAAACTGATACTGATTCTATTGTATCGTACAGGGATGCGATTTATGGAAGCGCTATCAATTAGGCTTTCAGATATTGAGTATGATAATCAGGGGTTTATTGATTACAATATTGTCTTAAGACCACATGCACAGCGCGATTTAAAATCTGATGACGCCACCCGCCGTTTTATGCTCAATGTGCTGTTGCAGCCTACTGAACTGGCTGCATTCACAAAATATTTCCATCAAAAATTACGACAAAATGCCCAGTATTTATTTACTCTACCACACCATGCTCAACCTATCGATAGAAACAGTGTCGAGCTACCATTTCGCGGGATTTTAACTGACCCCATTTTACAAAATCGCTATCATGACATCAGTATGCACAGCTTTCGTCATAATGCCATTTCAAATATGGCGCTGATATTACGTTGTGATTATAGTGTGATTGAGTATTTTACCGATTATAGCCGTGAACAGGTACAAGCCATTCGACATGCTGCATTGGGTCCAAAAAGAAAGGTTAGCCCAAGTTTTTGGCAAGTATTGGAAGATTTTGCAGGGCACGCCGATTTGAATACCACCTTTAGTTCTTACGTTCACACCGCGGATATTATCGCCCATCATCAACTGTCAAAAGCTAAAATTCAATTACCATTGGCCACTGTCATCAAACTATCAGGTAAAGCAAGGCGTAGCTTTAACCAATATCACAAGGACGCGGTAGATTTTGATAATGAAGTCGTTAATCTTTGGCATATTCGCAGCTTTATGAACAATGCACTTTCAACGCAAAAATTACAGTCTAGTGCCAAGCAAGCAATAAAATTGGATGCTGTTGATACGCCTCTTCCAACAACATTACAAGATCCGCCATCATCTTCGATTTTTGGTCAATACAAACGTCTGGTCATTGAGAAAATGCTGAGGGATATCGAATCGGGTATGGATTTATCGAGTGCCTGTCAACTTAATATTGACTTTAACGACGCGATGCTAATTTATCAAAATGCCCTAAAACTGATTACCAATGAAGATGGCTCATCCAATTATAAATTTGTCAGTCAAAAGCGGCAGCAAATATCATCCCATCCGATCATTACGCCAACGCCATTGCACTATCACCAAGAAATCGCTTTAGCAAATCTCTGCTTTGATAATATTGAAAAACTGTGCCAGTTTAAAGCAGGTAAACGCGAATTAACTGAATTTGTACAAATTTTTTATGAAAAAACCATACCTTCAAAACCAGAAATTCGGTTTCCATTCAAAGAAACCAAGCAGTTCTATGGCTATCTTGAAACGGCATTAAAAATACTCCCAAGCGAGTATTGGCGTATCAATATTTGTAAATATACACCGACCACAGTAGTTAATGAGATAACAGGTGAAAAATCTTTTACCATGCCGATTGATAAGAAAGAAACGGGACACGCTATCAAAAAATTTAATGAAAAATTTGCTGACTTCAAAGGAGAGATTATCCAAAAGCCGATTTATAGCGGGTTTAGCCTCAGTATGATTCGCCCAAATGATAAAGGCAAGCCCACAAAAAAACAGCCGAATTCAGTGATGATAAAACACATCGTACATTGGCTAATGATCATGATGTTTTAATCTATTTCAAGTTTTTGCTCTTAATTGGCAAAGCAACCATCAAAGTGTTGCAAGAGATGAGGACTTTTTTGGATTCGTTTTATTATTGGATTCATCAGGTAATGTGACATTTAAAAAAGGCTTGGCACACTAATTTATGCCAAGCCCTTTTCAATCAAGAGCAGAATTTTAGGGACGGTAGATATACAAGCGATCGCTGTCAATATCGCTGTTGGCTTTGTCGATGTATTTTGGCGTGATAAAGTCTTTGCTGTCTTTGACTTGCGCAGCGATGCCAAAGTCGTCATCATTGATCAGCCCCAATGTACCATTCGGGAATAGGAGCAAACCTTCAAGCTTATCATGCGGGTAGTTTAGCTTCATCACCGCATCGAGATACTCGGTTTTACTCACTGGTCGAATGCCTTTACTAGCAAGCACATTCCAACCATCGGCAGTGAGGGTCAACTGCTCCAAGGTTTTGCCACCGACCATTAAGCCAAGATTTTCGTCTTGCACAATGTCGGTAGTATTGGTGAGTGATTCTAAGTTTGTCGCACCCATTAGGCTAATTTTATATACCTTTTTAATCGCTGCGGCATTAAGTTGTGGCAGGTCGCCATCGCGCTCGATGACATAAAATGTGTCTTTATCAATGGCGACAATGCCTGAGTTAGAGTCGGTAGCAGTGTTTTGTTGTTGGTAAATAAATTGCTCGATATTACCCGTTGCCAATTCGATACGCACAATACGGGTCATGGTCGATTTTTTGGTGGTTTTATCAGGGTTATATAGAGCTGATTGCATGATACCAACCAGATATTTTTGATCTGGGGTAACTGTTAAGCCCTCCATACCGCGATTGGCGCGGCGTTTTTTAAATTCCGCTGGTAGGGTAATCAGCTTGCCATTTACTTTATAAGTACTCGCACCTTCACCCGTATCAAAGGCATTGATACGGGCAATCTCGCGACCAGTGGCATCAAAGTGAACGATGTGTGGGCCATACTCATCACTCACCCAAAAGGTCCCATCTTTCATCACTGCTAAACCTTCTGGGTCAAAGCCATACGGGTCAGTTTTGGTAGGGTTGGTCAGAGCATCATAAGGCTTGGTTTGGTCGACCAACATCAAGCGGTCAAAGCCGGTATCCGTGGTGTTTTGGATATAAGCGACTTCTTTGGTTGCCCCATTGACTGGGTTGGGCAAACCAGTGACTTTGGTGGTACCGTCTGGGCGTTTAAACTCTATCACTTTAACTAAGCTGATTTTGCCGTCATTGCCAAGTTGGAACAAGCCAAGATTAGGTGTATAACTAGGCACAGGGAAAGCTTTGCCTTCCCCTTTATCCAGATTAGGGTCGCCATTCACCACATCAGCATTGGGTCCACGGTCAGTTAAGGCATAAAACTGCGTTGGATTCGCGGGATTAACAAATGCGTCTGAACCATAGCCGCCTTGATAGACGTTGACGGTTTTGCCATCTGCGTCTTTGGTGGTCAGTAATACTTTGCTTGGCAGCGCAGTGCCATTTTTGAAGGTGGTAAGTAAGTTTTCATAACTTGTATTAGGAGTTGAGTTATCAAAAGACACATTAGAATTATTATCATTATTACAGCCGGCTAGCAAGCTAGCTGTAGCAACGGCTAATAGGGTTAGCTTGGTTTTGGTTAACATGGTTGACATAACTGTCCTCAAATTAGGTAATAAACTATGACTAACGTACTGGGTAAATTAGATAACTCTAGCTCATTATTATGTCATTTTGATGATAGGGTTTGGCTACGCAAAAGTACTGTTTGCGGTTAGTATATTTTGAGCAGTACATTCCACCAAATGTCTCTTTTATCCATGCGATTATCAATTGTCTGCCAAAGCTTCAAGGCTTTGGCAGAATCTAATTGCTCTTCAATTAATTTCCAACGCTGTTCATTCATATCACAGAAAAATCGACCGTCTTTTTCACGCTCGGCATCGCCATACTTAAAAGAGTCATACAAAATCCCATCGGGTTTTATACAAAGAATTAAATCATTAAGCAGTTTTGGTAACTCATCAAAAGGTACATGAAGTAAAGACGCACATGCCCAAATCCCCGTAAAATGATTTTGCCAGCTTTGTTTGGCTATCTCATGAAATCTTAGACATTGCCAGTAAATACGCGTATCAGTTTGCTTGGCTAAATCAATTACATTTTGCGAGCCATCGATGGCGACAACTTCAAAACCTTGATTAGCAAAAAATACACTATCCCGCCCCGACCCACAGCCAACATCCAAAATCTTTTGCTGATTAGACAAATGAGTTTTTGGCAAATATTCTAAAAACGGATGATACACATTCTGCATATCGACATTGATTGTTTGGCTAAAAAATTCTTTAGCATTCCTCTGATAATAATCCAAAGTACCCATTAAAAAATACTCAGCCCTTGTGGCTTAGGTTGCCAATTATGAATGAGACGTTCTTTTGAAAAACGATAAGAACCTGTTCACAATCTTTTCAATAATAAAGCGATGAAAGCGAGATGGGTAAATTGAAGGCTCGTATTTAAATGACGCTCACAGTTTTTCCATAGAGGTCTATTTTTCTCAAGCCAAGCAAACGAACGTTCTACAACCCATCGCTTTGGTAT
>NZ_DAMALV010000049.1:0-13539 GCF_032069585.1 Moraxella sp. CTOTU48268 | reverse complement strand
CATTTAAGCCTACTTTAAATCAATCTATTTAGTATTGTAAATACATTTTTGTAAATCTTAGTAGTAAAATGCCAAATCGTCAAGATAACTTGCTCATGCTTACTGATAAGTATTCATGTGCTAACAAATCTAACCCTGCCTTTTTAAGCTCTCCTTTCGCCGTCACATAGTGGTACAGCGTACTGCTGGGAATATCACCAAGCTCCCTGCAAATCGCAGGAATACTTTTGGTTTGGTCTTGCATCAGATGTTGGGCATAGCGAAGTTTCTCAGCCGTCATGATTCTGGGCCTGCCACCTTTTCGTCCTCGAGCACGAGCCGCTGCGATTCCCTCTTTTACTCGCTGACGAATAATATTGCGCTCCATCTCTGCAAACGCCGCTTGAATTTGTAAAAACGCCCGACCTGCAGGGGTGGTGGTATCCATCGGTGAGTTAATCGCTTTAAAGCCAATCTCTTTTTCAGCCAGTTCATCAATCAGTTTAATAAGCTCACTGGCTAACCGCCCTAACCTGTCCAAATCTAGAACAACCAACACATCTCCTCTTCGCAAATAATTGAGACAATCATCTAAACCCTTACGTTGGGAATTACTACCCGATGCTTTGTCGGTAAAAATCCGTTCACAGCCAATTTCTTTCAACGCATCAACTTGACGGTCAAGGAGTTGTTTCCCTTCCGATGTGGATACTCGAGCATAACCGATTAAACTCATGGTAAAATTCTCACGATAAAAGATAATTACCCCATCTTATTATATTTAGATTTATTTGGCTTTATCGTGAAATAAATAGAATAAAAAAGCGCCGAATTGGCGCTGATTTACAAAATCACGAAAAACAATAGGTTTTCGTGATTTTGTACCTATAGCATTATTCATGGACAATATTTTATATATTAATTTTACTTATGTTACTTATATAAAATTAATATTTTTCTTATAAACAGACATTTTTTAATTTTTATATGACTGTTGAAACCTTATCATTTATCTTGATAAGGTTTTATCATAAGCTTCTCGTTTTTCAAGCACTTTATCCAGTAACGCAATACCTGCAGTAATATCGCCTTTAGCGGCTCGAGCTTTGAAGCGAGTTTCAATATCTTGTTTAGCAATCATTAAGGTCATGGCTTCATCAATCAGTTTATTAACACTAACCCCACGAGATACTGCAAGGCTTTTGATACGCTCATGTTTTTCTTCAGTTACTCTAAGTGTGATGACGGACATTATGTATCTCCAATAATTGTTTAGGGGTGATGACTTTAAAACTATCAAAGATTAATTCGCTTTGGCGAAAGTCTTTTAAATTCTTCGTAATGATATAATCAGCATTTCCCGCTACAGCCAATTCAACAATAAAATTATCCCCTTCGTCTTTTAGATTGGGTCGCCATAGATAGCTGACATCAATCAAGCGACATACTGAATATAACGCATTAAATAGGACTTCTCGCTCTGTAAAGATTAATGCCACAGGGTGGTCGAATACGGATTCACGTCCAATCAGGTCTTCATACTCAAACAATAGCGCATGACTGACTAAAGGCGTAAAGTTACCCGTTAGGCAACCACGAATGACTAAATTGTCATATCGGGAGCCTAAACAAGCCCCGACGATGATATTAGTATCTAAAATAATTTTCATAAAAATGCTATCATATGTGATAGCACTTAGTATACAAGATAACGATTTAATAATCGAATTTTCTTTTTTTACTTGAGCATAGTTCGCCTATCAATTTCCGCTCCCTCCATATTATAAGCTATAATCACCCATTGATTTTTGACATGAAAGCAAGGACACCCCATGACCGACCAACAAGCCTTACAAAGTAAACTATGGGCAATCGCCAATGAGTTATGGGGAAAAATGTCGCCCGATGAATACCGCAACTATGTACTTGGCTTTATTTTCTACAAATACTTATCCGAAAAAGCAGTAAGTTTCGCCAATACCCTACTCGCTGATGAAGGCATGGATTTGACTTACAGCGAACTTGATGAGACCAATCCAGAACACAAGCCTTATATCGATGCTATCAAAGCAAACGCCACCCATGAAGTTGGCTATGCCTTATCGCCCAATCAGCTCTTTCACCGTATGGCGACCCGTGCCAAAGCAGGCGATTTTATCCTAGATGACCTTGCCAACAATTTGCGAGCGATTGAGCAAAGTACCCTTGGTACCGATTCTGCTGATGACTTTGCCAATTTGTTTAGTGAAGTGGATTTAAACTCAACCAAACTTGGCAATACTGCTGATGACCGCAATAAGCTGATTAACAAGGTACTTATCCATCTTGATGAGATTGATTTTGATTTGAGTAATAGCGAAAGCGATGTGCTGGGCGATGCGTATGAGTATATGATTGCTAAATTCGCTGCTGGAGCAGGCAAAAAAGCAGGTGAATTTTACACGCCGCAAGGGGTTTCGACCTTGCTTGCTCGCCTTGTGACGCTTGGCAAAACCCGTTTACGCTCAGTGTATGACCCCACCTGTGGCTCGGGTTCGCTGCTACTGCGGGTCAAACGCCAAGTGCAAGATGTTGATATGATTTGTGGTCAAGAGTCCAACCATACGTCTTATAACTTGGCTCGCATGAATATGATTTTGCATGATGTGCATTTTGCCAAGTTTGATATTCGTCAAGAAGACACGCTGGTGCGTCCCCAGCATTTGGTCAAACGCTTTGAAGCGGTCGTTGCCAATCCGCCGTTCTCTGCTAACTGGTCTGCCGACCCGTTATTTTTGCAGGATGAGCGATTTGCCGCAGCGGGCAAACTTGCTCCGAAGACCAAAGCAGATATGGCATTTGTGCAGCATATGCTGTATCAGCTCGATGAGCATGGCACGATGGCGGTAGTGTTGCCGCATGGGGTGCTATTTCGTGGCTCCAGTGAGGGGATGATTCGCCAGTATTTGATTGAAAAGTTAAATGTGATTGATGCGGTAATTGGACTACCTGCCAATATTTTTTATGGGACGTCGATTCCGACTTGTGTGCTGGTGCTGAAGAAAAACCGTGACCGTGATGATGTGTTGTTTATTGATGCCAGTGGCAATTTTGAGAAGCAAAAGACGCAAAATGTGTTATTGCCTGAGCATATTGATGCGATTGTCGATGCGTATGCAGGGCGTGAGAATGTGGCGAAGTTTGCTCATGTGGCAAGCCTTGCTGATATCCGTGCCAATGATTTTAATTTGAATATTCCCCGTTATGTGGATACGTTTGAGGCGGAAGCGGCGATTGATTTGGATGCGGTGGCGCGTGAGCTTGGAGAGCTTGCGGTGGCAAGTGCTGCAACGGATAAAGTGATTGGGCGGTTTTGTGATGAGCTTGGGATTGTGTCACCGTTTGGGGGTGAGAAATGATTACTCCTAAGTTACGCTTTTCTGAGTTTAAAGACGAATGGAATAAAAAGAAACTAGGTGAAGTTGCACAATTTCTTCAAGGTGAGCAAGTAGATTTAGAACTACAAAAATCAAACTCTGAAATAGATTTAATCAAGTTTTTAAGAATTGAAAACTTTACACAATTATCATCAGATTTCAGATATGTTAAATATAATGGCAATCCTGAGAAAATACTCAAAACTGACGATATCGCTATTGTAAGATATGGAGCTACAGCTGGTTTCATTTGTTCTGGAATTGAAGGCTTAATAGCAAATAATATTTTTAAGGTAGTGCTAAATGAAAGTCTAAATAAGAAATTCACTCTGATCCAATTAAAGTCTGATAAAGTTTTTAATTACTTACAATCAGAAATGAGTGGCGGTGCAATGCCTGCTTTAAATTTTAAAATTGCGGGCAATATAGATATTTCGTTTCCTAAAATTGAAGAACAAACCAAAATAGCGGAATTTTTGAGTGCGGTTGATGACAAGATAAGCCAACTTAGCCGACAGCTTGAATTATTAAATCAGTATAAAAAAGGCGTCATGCAAAAAATCTTTAGCCAAGAAATCCGCTTTAAAAATGAAAATGGCGAAGATTTTGGGGAGTGGGAATATATTAAACTTTCTAAAATTGCTTCAATTCAAGGGGGTTTTGCATTCAAGAGTGATTATTTTGGAAGTGGAATTAACAAGGTTATTAAAATTGGTGATGTTACAGGAAGAATGTATCTCAAAAATTTCAAAGGCTCAACTAGTTCAGAACTTCCAGAAGAAAGGTATCAAGTATCTATCAACTCTGTTTTAATTGCTTTGTCAGGTGCGACTTTCGGTAAATTAGGTTTAATTCTTGATAATGAAAAAGCTTTTATCAATCAACGAGTAGCCAAAATTTATCCAACTCAAAATAATATTAATCTGTTTATTTACTTTTTAATGCAAACAAATGAATTTTATAATTATATCCAATCTATTCCAAGTGCTAGTGCTCAACCAAACATTTCTAACCAAGATGTTTTGAATTATGAATTTTATTGCCCGCAATTTGAAGAACAACAAAAAATAGCTGAATTTTTGACGGCGATTGACGAGCGAATTGACCACACTACCGCACAGCTTACCCACACCAAACAATGGAAAAAAGGGCTATTGCAGCAGATGTTTGTCTAGCTTTTTTTCTCAAAAATTGTTAGATTAAAATTTTATTATATTTTGAGGAAACCGTGAGAATTCAGCTGCTTTGGAATACCCCTATCATACTTGGCTCATCAACCACCTTGCGTGAGACCATGAAAAATTTTGACCTTAAAGAACTGCCGACCAATGCAGGGATTTATATGTTCTATCGTCAAATGAAAAACGGCTCGCAAGAAGTTTTATATGTCGGACAAACCACTAATATACGTAGTCGCATGAAAGACCATTTTAACAGTCTAAAGCTCGTTGAATGGCTTGAAGATACACAGCAAGGCAGCAAAATGCTTGTATTCGCTGACATTAAAACGCGTGGTGATTTAGCATATGCCTTAAATCAAGCGGAAAAATCCTTAATTCAACATTTCAGTGAAAATGAGCATCCATTGCTTAATATGAAACTCATGCCCGATAGATTTGATGAAATTGAATCAATTTTCACAGAAAATGACGCTATTGATGTGTTAAACGACACATTTTATGCTTATTCGGTAAAATAAGAAACTACAATGCCCCAAACTGAAGCCCAACTTGAAGCCGAATTAATCGACCAACTCAACCAATTGGGCTATCAGCGTATCGCCATCAAAGGCGAAAACGACCTAATCAACAACCTACGCACCACACTCGCTGACATCAACGGCATTGCCCGCTTTAGCGATGACGAATGGCAACAAATCATCAGCCATCTCACCACAGGCACCATCTTTGACAAAGCGAACATCCTACGCGATAAACTCCCCGTCAAATTCGATGATGGCAGCAGTCGGCACATTTACTTTTTATCAGACGACCCCACCCAAAACCGCTACCAAATCAGCAATCAAATTACGGTCGACCATACCAGTAGTAACGGACGTACCAGCCGATTTGACGTCACCATTTTGATTAACGGCTTACCACTGGTACAAATTGAACTCAAACGCCGTAGCATGGAAATCGCCGAAGCCTTTCACCAAACTCGGCGTTATAGCCGAGAAGCGTACAGTGCAGGGTATGGGCTATTTGGGTTTATTCAGCTATTTGTCATCAGTAACGGCGTCAATACCCGTTACTACGCCAACGGCACCAAAAACATCGAATTTGCCTTTGCGTGGGCAGATATTACCAACAAACAGATTAACGAAATCACCGACTTTGCTACCAGTTTTTTAACCCCCAAGCATCTTACCAAAATGCTCACCCAATACATGATACTGATGTCCACCACCAAAAGCCTAATGGTCATGCGTCCGTATCAGATTTATGCGGTTGAAAACATTATTCAGCATATTAACAGTAACAACAAGAACGGCTATATCTGGCACACTACAGGTTCAGGCAAAACGTTGACATCCTTCAAAGCCAGTCAACTTATCATGAATATGCCTGACATAGCTAAAGTGTTATTTGTGGTTGATAGAAATGACTTGGACACCCAGACGGCTACTGAGTTTAATAACTTTCGAGCCGATAGCGTGGACAGCACCAACAACACCAAAACGCTGGTGAGACAGTTGGGGCAACAGCACGATAAATTGATTGTGACCACCTTACAAAAGCTCAATAACGCCATTTCCAAAGACCATTACAGCGATAATATCTCCTATCTTAAAGACCAAAAAGTCGTGTTTATCTTTGATGAATGCCATCGTAGCCAGTTTGGTGACACCCATAAACGTATCAAACAATTTTTTAACAAGGCACAGATGTTTGGCTTTACAGGAACACCCATCTTTGAAAAAAACAGCACCAGTAAGGCAGGGCTAAAGCTCACCACCAACTATCTATTTGATAAGTGCCTGCACCAGTATGTCATTGTTGATGCGATACGCGATAAAAACGTGCTACCGTTTCAGATTGACTATCTGGGTCGTTACACCCAAAAAGGCATGCAAAAAAGTAAAGACACAAATACTGAACTGACTGCCGAACAAGTCGAAGCCGTCGATACCAAAGAAGTGCTTGAAGACCCAAAACGCCTTAAAATGATAGCTCGGCATATCATTGATACTTATCCCACCAAAACCAAACACGGCGAATTTACCGCCATGTTTTGCGTCAGTTCTGTCGAAGTCTTAACTCAGTATTACGAGCTATTTGAACAAGTCCAAGCCGAAAAACAAGCAGAAGATGAAGCACAGGGCAAGATTTTTAAACCTTTGACCATTGCGACCATTTTCTCATATGCCGCCAATGAAGCAGTGGAAACATTAGATGGTTTACTCGATGAAGAGTCGGCTGACATCCCAACCCAGATCAACCAATCAAGCCGTGACAAGCTTGATAGCTACATTGCCGATTATAACGCCACCTTTGGCACCAATTACAACTCAGGTGACAGCTATTATGCCTATTATCGAGATATCGCCACGCGAGTTCGCAACAAACAAATTGACATCTTAATGGTCGTCAATATGTTTTTAACAGGCTTTGATGCTAAAACTTTAAATACCCTGTATGTTGATAAAAATCTTAAGCATCACGGCTTGATTCAAGCATTCTCCCGCACTAATCGCGTGTTCAACGAGAAAAAACCCTTTGGTAATATTGTTTGCTATCGTAATCTTAAATTTGCCACCGATCAGGCATTGTCGCTATTTTCTAATAAAGACAAAGCCAAAGAAGTGGTTATCATTCCAGACTTTGAAGTTATCTTAGAAAAATACGAAGCGGCAGTCAAAGCTTTAAAAACAATCGTTGCGACGTATCAAGATGTCGATGATTTATACACCGAAGAGCAGCAACTCAGCTTTATTCAAGCGTTCCGTGATGTCGTACGTCTGCATACCCAGCTACAAACTTTCAGTGAATACGACCAGGATAACACGAGCTTAGATAAGCAAGAATTTGCCAATTATGCGTCTAAATACAGCGATCTAAAAAATGGCTTAACCACAGGTGGCGATAAATCCAAAACCTCAATCCTTGAAGATATCGACTTTCAACTTGATTTACTGCATTCTGATAGAGTCAATGTCGGTTATATTGTCAAACTACTACAATTAGCTAAAGACAGTAAAGATAAAAACCAACAACAGCAATACCGTAAGCAAGTTCAAGATATCTTGAACAACGATATCACACTATATGACAAACAAGAACTTATCCAAAAATTTATTGATGAAAACCTGCCTAAAATGCTGAACGGTCAAACAGTCGAAGAAGCGTTTAAGGACTTCTGGGATGTGGAAAAAGAAGCGGCTTATCAAAAAATGTGCGTGAAAGAAAATCTCAAAGTCGAGACCATGCAAAAAGTGATTCAAAACTATGAATACACCAAGCGGCTGCCACGTAAAGATGAGTTAAAGGACTTGCCCAATTATAAAGTAGGACTATTCAATCGAGATACGGTACTGAACAAACTTATGATTCAGACCCATCAGTTGATTGAGCGGTTTTATATGGGTTTATGATATTTGTAAAACACTTGATAGCTAAACTTACTGGACAATTCTCTTAATTTAATAGAAGTGAATACCAGCGCTTTTTTCTGTTGTATTGTATATTGCAACCATTAATAATTTATATTTCGCCTCTCCTTATACTTAGTGGGCGGCACATCATTCATTTTCTGATGGCATTTTAGGTTTTAATATTCTTTTTAGTATATTGAATAAAAGTTGCTTAGGCTAAAATTGTCCGAATTCGGACAATTAAAATTTATTGCTTTACACATTCCAAAACAATATTCTTGAATCTAGCTTTTACTTATATTAGTATAACAATCAACATAAATCTTCCTTTCATTCAAGAATAATATCCTTATGAATCAAAAAAACACCAAAGTAATAACAATTGCCAACCATAAAGGCGGCTGTGGTAAAACAGCAACTGTTGTCCATCTTGCTGCTGAATTAGCTCAACTAGACTTATCAGTTCTAGTAATTGATCTTGACCCGCAGGGTAACGCAAGCACTCATATCGGTATAAAACATCCCAGTGAAGTGTCTGTAACTATCAAAGATTTATTATTGGGTGGATATTCTAAATTAGTAGAAGCCGTTCAAGAAGAAACTAACTTTAAAGGGGTACATTTGATAAGTTCTTCCCTATCTTTGACAACCGAGGAAGACAAAATCAAAGACAATGAGCCTCGACCCTTAGAAGTTTTAGGGCGAATTATCAAGCCACTATTAGGGGTTTACGATGTCATCTTAATTGATACGCCACCAAGCTTACGCACATTGACCGGTAATGCTCTGTCCTGTGCCACAGATTATATTATTCCTATTTTTAGTGGTTCTCAATACGGTATGTATGGCGTATTAGATTTGCAGGCTTATATTGAGAAAATTCGATACATTAATCCAAACTTGAATTTATTAGGCGCATTACTCATTCGGCATGATGAAAGACAGCTAATGTGCCGGGCTATCAAAGAATCCGCGAAAGAACAAATTGGTAAGGTCATTCCGATTGATATTTCTTCGAGTAATAATATTGACAAATCTGCAGCACTCAAGGTTAGTATCCGAGAAGTCGATGCAACTGCAAAGATTGCAAGGAAATTTCGTCAATTAGCAATATGGGTAGCGAAAGAAACTGGATTAAAACCAGAATTACAACTGACTACTGTAATTGAAGGAGAGGAAGAAAATGACTAGTCAGCTTCAATCTTTGTTGAAAGAAAAAATCAATGCCAATATCAAAGCACATGGGCTTGCAGACAAAGAGTTTGCGGAATTTGACAGTTATCAGTCAGGAAAAATTGAACAAATTCCCCTTGATAAAATTAAACCCAACAATGCTCAACCTCGTTTAGAATTTACTGATGAATCGTTAGATAAGCTTGCTGATTCAATCAATGAACTGGGTTTGCTTCAACCTATCAGCGTCCAAAAGAAAGGGGATTTCTACAACATTGTAGCGGGAGAAAGACGTTTTCGAGCGGTTAAAAAGCTTGGCAAACAATTTATTGATTGTATTATAATTACAGTAACTAATGAGAACAACGCTCTATTGGCGTTAGCAGAAAATTTAAGCCGTGAAAACTTATCAGATTATGAAATAGCTAAAGCAATTATATCTTTTAAATCGAATTTTCCTTCCAAGACCGAATATGCGAAAGCTTTAGGTATTTCTAGACAGAAACTTTACAAATTATTTGCTTTTGAAATTTTAGATAATGATTTACTAGCTAAATTAGATAATCATCCTAACATCATCTCGGCCGATACTATTGAACAATTAGCCACACTAAGAAAACATCTTAATATTCCTCATGATGAATTTTTACCGCTTCTTTCCGAAGGGTTTGATTTAATTATCAGTAGCCACTTGAAGCAAAGTAAGTTACCAGACTTTATAAAAAATAAAGCTAATAACTCTCTTTCAAATCTACATCCTACTAATACCAAGGTAAGGAAATCTTACAAGAAAGAAGGTAGGACTATTGGAAAAATCATTCAAACTGATAAGAAATTTATTGTTGAGCTTGAAAGTCTTAATTTGAATGAAGCCGATTTAGAAAAAGTTGAAGTATTTTTTGATAACTTACTTTCTAATAGTTGATTTAGACTTGAACATCCAAGTGTGCGAATTCAAACAATTTAACTGATATTTTATTTTTTAATTTTTTGCAAAATACTCGAAAAACGTATTTATATTAAATTTGGAATTTTTAGTAAATCATATAAAAGTGTCCGAATTCGGACACTTTTTTGTTTCCATAGTATTCATAAAATAAGTCAGATCTTAATACCCATATCTTTCATTGCATTTTTAAAATATATTCTAAACATAATATCCTTATGGGCGGTATTATTTTTTCTCTGTCCTATAAATTGTTTTCCTACGATCGGTATAGAAGATATTTGAACTTGTACGCTATCAAGAATCAATTCTTGTTGCATGCAGGTCAGTTGTTCATAAAAAGAAATGAAATTCTCATTATGTTTTCTTATATTCTCTTGAGTTATTTTATTTTTATTTTCAATTATTTTTTCTTGATTGATTTTACTTTCAATCTCTTTATTTTTTAAAGATGAGAATTCCTGTGATTTCCTATATTCATCCAATCCCCAGCCTTGAGATTTTGCTATTTTAAGGATATTTTTTTTATGTGTCGGGTCAGTAATCTTTTTTTGGGCAATATAGTCTTTTGCTTTAGACGTGATAATCAATAACTCTTCTTTATTATAATTTTGTGATTCTTCAGAATGTTTATCTTCAAGAGACATAGCTTTCTTAAATTGTTTACTTGATTTATTGTTCTCATCTTGCTTGATAGTAAAGTAAAATTCAAAGCCGACTATTTTTCTTCCTTCTTTTTTTTGAATATAGTTAGTCGTAATATCCGTGAATTTATTAACTTGTTGGACTGCTAAATCTAATACTCTATTTTTAAAATTGCTCATTAAAATATATTCTGTTTTTTTAATGCCTAAACAGAACCGCAATTCTTCTAAGGAAATTTTAAGAATCTTAGTATCTCGCCACCGAATTAATAATTCATAAAGTCTAACCGCATAACGACTTTGTAGATTCACAATTTGTTGTAATTCGTAACTGGTAAATTTTTTATTTAATCCAACAATCAGTGGAACTACATCTGGTGAAAATTTAACACTTACGCAAGCTTCTTTATCGACATATTCGATCCAGCTAGTCAGGTTATACCCGCGATGTGCGATATTGTTATTCTTATTTTCATACCTGTATATGAATTTGGCGTTTAAAAGTCCCTCGACACCATTCTTAAGGCATTCATAAGCAGTATGACGTTCAACATTAAAAGCCTCCATATATTCACTAGCATGAATAACAAACTCATTTGACAATGTTTCTTCAACCTTATCGCTATTTTTTCTTGCTTTAATAATCGCTAAAAATATGATTCTTTGTTCGACTAAATCTAGACTATGACTTGCTTCAATAAAGTCATTATCTTTAACTATTAAATCAGTTTTTGAAATATTAGGATTTGCCATAGAATTAAGATGAAGGATTTGTAATTAGATATAAATTCTAAATTAAACTTTATATAAATACAATATAAATATATTGTATTTATAATGCTCGGAAAACGTATTTATAATGCTCGGAAAACGTATTTATAATGCTCGGAAAACGTATTTATATAATAAAAAATCCTTGTATAAATAATTGATTATAAATACAAAAAAAATTGATTTTATCGCTATAAAACAATAAAAATATATAAAACAATAAAAAGATTCTTAATTAGATTAATGTCAAAATATATAAAAGCTATAACAGCTAGCAATATAACTTTATATTTGATACCCCACTCTCAACTCGAAATAAGCAACTCAAACTGAAGTGGCGGATTGCCTAACTGTCTATTGATTACAAAGCAGAAGTTATGAGCCAAGATTTTACGCATAAATTTGTGGGATAAATGCTATAAATCTCTAGCTCTCACCTTTTGCGTATTAGACCACTGTGATAACTGACCAATCAGCGTCTCAATATTTCGACAAGCATTTTTAAGACGATTTATAACACTAAGCGGTCTTTTATCGGACATATTTTTTCTAAGCGGCTTTTGCAAATCAACACACCACTTAAAGCAATACTCGTATAAATCAGGACTTATATAACCCATATCTGCACCTAATAAGCCTTTGATATTATCAAGCATATCAGGTGCAAATACACTTTCATTTATCTTAGCAGAGGCAAAGGTAAAATTGGTTATCATGCCTGATAGATTGATAAGTAAGAAGCACAGCATGGTGACATCATCGTGATCCGACTATTTAGTGAGTTTACCGTCAAAGAGCTCCATCTCTGATACGGTGGTGATGATTCAAGCGGTGCGTGAGGTGTTAGATAAAACCTATAAAGACGGCTTGAAATACGCCAAAGCCGGAGTGATGCTATCGGGGATTTGTGAGTATGCTGAGACCATGAGTGATTTATTTGAGATGCCGGATGAAAAAGCGCAGGTGGAGTCTGAGAAGTTAATAGCGGTGATGGATGAGATTAATCAGCAGTTAGCACATGCTCTACCGGGTAGGGCAACCACCAAATTGTTTCTTACCAGTACCGCTATTGAGAAAAACCAAACTTGGCAGATGAGTCGAGCATTGTTAAATCCGTGATATACCACTAAATTATCTGATTTATTAGGCATAGATTAAGGGATTAGACCATGTGTGCCAACTTTCAACCGATTACCCAAGCGCAAGCGTCACGCTTTACCAATCAGCAGTTAAGCTTTGACTTTAAAGACGATATCTACCCAGGCTATGAAGCCCCCTTGCTGTTTGCTAACCTCTTATCAAATACGAGTGGCGATCTGCGATGTTTGGTATGATTCCTAAATGGGCCAAAGACACCAGCTTTGCTAAACACACCTACAATGCCCGTAGTGAAACGGTGATGGACAAACCGAGTTTTAAACGCGCTTGGTACAACAACCAGTTTGCGTTAATCTCGGTACAAACCATCTTTGAACCCAAATATATTGAGGGTAAGGCCCATCGCTATGGCATTGAACGCGAGGATGGTGAGCGGTTTACCGTAGCCGCTTTATATGAAATTGTTAAGATAAGGGAGCAAATCATTTGCTCCATGACCATGCTGACCACCAATGCCGATAATCATCCTTTCATGTTACAATTTCACAAGCCTGAAGATGAAAAACGCTCGATTGTGGTGATTGAACCTGAACATCGCCAGGATTGGCTCAATATGCATCATGAGGACGCGTTGGAGCTATTTAAACCGATGGGTGCTGGGTATGTAGCAGAACATAAGCCAAAGCCGAAAAAAACGCTTAAAACGGCGCAAATGGATGTGTTTAATGGCTAGGGTAGCGTTTATAAGACTGATTTACGCTATGATCTATAAGTTTGATAGTTGAAAGCCCATGACAGCAGATACGCAATCTCAAATCGATGCCATCTTTAACCAAGTTGCTCAGTACAACCAACAGCACGATACCAGCAAACCATTATTCTTTGATACCGAAACCACCGGTGGCGGCAGGGAGGATC
>NZ_DAMALV010000048.1:1926-13952 GCF_032069585.1 Moraxella sp. CTOTU48268 | reverse complement strand
TCAAAATTTCCTCATTATGTTCTTTTGTATATTAAATGTTCAACACAACCTAATATTCTTGATTTAATGGATGGCTAAGTATGTAATAAATTGTTAAAATTGCGCTGAACAAAAATTGTAAAACCATAAAGACTGAGGTGCTGCTTGGGGCAAATTCATTATCTAACTTATGTGAGCCGTATGACGTTGAAAGCTGGCGTAACCCCTAGAACGCTGTCTGATATCATGACGGTGGCACAGCGTGAGAACCTTGCCCATCAAATTACCGGTTTTTTGTGCTTTGGTAATGGCTATTTTTTTCAGTACATTGAAGGCGAAAAATCAGCGATTGAGCAATTATTTGGTAACATTCAGCGTGATGGGCGCAACCGCGATGTCACGCTCAAGTCTAAAGGGGTCATCGAACAACGGCTGTTTCAAGATTGGCAAATGTTGATGGTCAATATCAATAACCCAGAAACGCATGAAGATGTTATCAATGCGTTTTTACCTGTATTGCCAGCTGGGTCAAAAGCGGCAGCGGCTGATAAGTTTGTCGAGGTCATGCGGTCACAATATCATCGCCGCAGCTTGGTGGATTTTCAAAGCTATTCTCTCAAAAATGTCAGTCATTATGGCATCAGTTTGCGCGGATTGCTCAAAGTCCATCAGCATTTTTTATTGGTTCAAAGCATTTTACTGGTATTGATTTTGATTAGTTTTAGCCTATTTTGGGGGCTTTAGCATCGAGAAATCTGTAGCATCGAGAAATAGGTTATCCACTGTTGACTATTGAACCCGCTTACCGAAAATCACACGCCGCTACATGGTCATTCACCATACCGACTGCTTGCATAAACGCATAGCAAATCGTCGAGCCCACAAATTTAAACCCGTCTTTTTTAAGCTGTTTTGACATCTTATCTGAATATTCAGTGTTGGTGGGGATATCAGCAAAAATTTTTGGGTGATTATCCTGTGGTATTTTTGCCAAGCCACTGGGCGACAGTGCCCAAAGATAATCGCTAAAAGCTTGCGTTTGGGTGATTTTTAGATAGCATTTGGCATTGTTGATGATGGCTTTGATTTTACCGCGGTGGCGAATAATGCCCGCATCGGTCATGAGACTATCGACCATGTCATCATCAAACTGTGCGATAATTGCAGGGTCAAAATCAGCAAATACTTGGTAATAACGCTCGCGTTTTTTGAGTATGGTAATCCAGCTGAGTCCCGCTTGCATGCCTTCTAAACACAGCATGGCAAATAGATGGCGGTCGTCATAACTGGGCTTTCCCCATTCATTGTCGTGGTAAGCTTGATAAAGTGGGTCTGTGCCGCACCATTCACAGCGTTTTTTCGGTTTCATTGTTTTTCTCATAGCATTCAAAGTTTTATTATATATAGATAAAGCAAAAAAAACGCCAGCATTTGCTAGCGTTTTTTAGGTATCAGTATTTAGTCCATCAAATCAATATTTTTGGTTTCTTTAATGGAGAATAACGCGATGAGAGAAATCAAACCGTTAATAACAATATATATAGCCACACCTTTCATGCCATATTGCTCGTTGATTTTGATGGCATAAATCGCAGGAATCGATGCACCCACAATCGCCGCTAGATTGTAAGCCAGTGACGCACCTGAATACCGTACTTCGGTGGGGAACAGCTCTGGTAATAGCGCTGCCATTGGACCAAACGACATACCCATACATGCCATGCCCAAAATGAGGAAAATAAATACCGTGGTTGGTGTGCCATTGCTGAGCAGCATTGGCATAAAGCAGGCAAACACCATACATAATATAGTCACGCCAATCAGCCATTTTTTACGACCGATTTTGTCAGCGCCAACCCCTGAAATACTGGTAAAAATACCAAACACAATCGCAGCGACCAATAAAAAGCCAGTAAAGGTATTTGGGGCAATACCTAACCCTGTTGGGAAGCCAAAAGAAGATAATTTTGCCGGGCTTTTTGAATAGGCTTGTACGAAGGCAGTCATGATATAAAAAATTACATAAGTCATCGCCATCAAGAATGTGCCTTGCATAATCGGACGCCAATATTGGGTAATGACTTTTGACACAGGGGCATTAACTTTTTTGCCTTCGGCTTCAGCGGTAAGGAATACATGGCTTTCATGCAGGCTTAAACGTACCCAAAGACCCACCCCTACAAGCACGATTGAAATAAGAAACGGGATGCGCCATGCCCACTCGACCAAGGCATCTTTTCCTAAAAAATAACTGAGTAAAAAGAACACTAAATTGGCTAAAAACAACCCAATCGGCGCGCCTAACTGCGGGAAAGTACCATACCAAGCACGTTTGCCTTCTGGCGCATTTTCGGTGGCGACCAAAGCAGCACCGCCCCATTCACCGCCAAGCCCAATCCCTTGACCCACACGAAGTAAACATAACAACAATGGGGCAATGACGCCTACTTGGGCATAAGTCGGTAGCAAACCAATCGCTACAGTTGATAAACCCATCGTGAGCAGAGAGGCCACCAAGGTTTTTTTACGACCGAGTTTATCACCAAAGTGACCAAATAACGCTGAACCGAAAGGGCGGGCAATAAACGCCAATGCCAACGTCGAAAGCGAGTAAAGCATCGCCGCTTTTTCATCGGTTTTATCAAAAAACTGGGTATTAAAAATCAATACCGCCGCAGCGGCATAAATGTAATAATCATAAAACTCAATAGCCGTACCAATCATGGATGCCACGGCGACCTTCTTTGGGTCATTGCGTAGCGCGATATGCTGATGATCAGGGTGTGCGGTTGAAGCGGTTGTCATGATGTCATCCCTCCTTAGATAATAAAAGTTTAAGTGAAAATTAAGATACATAAAATATTGGAATGAATTATAAATCATAATTTGCTATCAACTTGATAAAAATAGTTAAGGTGATGCAAACATTTGGTTATTAATCGCTGATTTGATAAATTTCGTCAGCTTATCCATAATAAGCCATCACAAGATAGACATTAAAAATTAAGAGGTAACCATGATTCGTGAACTAGCCATTACCGATTTTTTTGCCACCGCAAACGATACCGTTTGGGATGTGCGGGATAGTAAAGCATTTGCGCAAGGACATATTGAGTCTGCCAAAAACCAACCCTTGGATACGCTGACGGCAGAGTTATTGGCAACCACGGATGGCACTATCTATGTACTATGCGGTGGTGGCAGCAAAGCCGCCAAAGCTGTCGCTTTGCTCAATGAGATTGACCCAAATCGGGATATCGTCCATTTAACCGGTGGTACGCGTGCGGCAAAAGCGGCAGGTATGACCATCGTGAGTGATAATCTGTCATGAGTGAGCCAGCAAAAAATATCATCTATACGGGCGTAGCAGGGACAGGCAAGACCTACCGACTGCAACAAATCGCCAAACAATATACCGAGTTATTGCCGGTAGCCAATGCCGATGATTTACTCAAAGCATTAGTTGAGCCTATGAATTGGCTAGAGGTGATTTGCTTAGTATTTTTAGAAGAAAGAAAAAAAGGTAAGTTGCTATTAAAAGTACCAGAAATCATGCAGCATCCATTTTTTTTACAAAAAGCCGCGCTAAGAGAGGGTAATGAAAATTTGAGTCAAACCGTATGGGGAACATTACAGCGATTTAGTCATCCAAACTCTCTGACGGTGAAGCAAACAAGCCGCGCTAGTCAATCGTATTTTGATAAAGACGATAGCAGTAATTGGTTTTTATTAGCAGACAGTTTGCCGTTATTAGCAGACTTGCAAAACAAACTCGATGATTACCAAGCGGCGATTCAGAGCCAGTTTCAGCCCAACTATTTACAGCCAAAGCTAGAACGCTTTAGTTTTGTCAGTTTTCATCAAGCGTATGGGTATGAAGAATTTGTCGAAGGCATTCGTCCCCACATCGCGGACAATGGGCAGATGAGCTATCGCATTGAGTCAGGGGCATTTCTTAGACTGTGTCAACAAGCCAAACATGACCCTAGTCACCGTTATGCCATGTTGATTGATGAAATCAACCGCGCCAATGTCGCCCGCGTGTTTGGGGAATTGATGAGTTTGATTGAACCGACCAAACGTGCAGGACAGACAGATAGCCTGTCGGTGAATTTGGCGTATTCGCGTCAGCCGTTTAGTGTGCCTAGCAATGTCGATATCTACGCCACCATGAACAGCCAAGATCATTCATTGGCGCCGCTCGATATGGCATTTCGTCGCCGTTTTGAATTTATTGAATGTCGACCACAGCCACAGCTGTTGGGTAAAGTCATGGCAAATGGGATTGAGATCGATTTAGCCAAATTGTTGACCGCACTCAATGAAAGAATCTCGCAGAATTTGGCAAAAGACAGTCAGTTAGGGCATAGTTTTTTGTGGGATATTGATTCGCTGCCAGCGTTAAGCGCTGGATTTAGCCAATCCATCATCCCGCAAGTAGCGCAAGCCTGCCAGCACCATGGACAAATTCTGCAAGCAATCTTTGGGCAACGCTTTATTAGGCTGATTGATAACAAAAAAGCAACTGGATTTATGGCGCAGCAAGCGGGTTTTGACATCCATACCCAGGCGCTTGGTGACCCAAATAGCTATCTTGCAATCTATCAAAGCACCCAATGAAAGCCATCATCACGTTTGAATATAGTTACCTGACAGCGGCAGATTTTGACAATGAACAGGATTTTGACTGGCTTATCGAGCAAAATTTTGACGTGTTTCGCATTGAGCGTAAACAGCAGCGGTGGCAACTCAAAGTGCGCCACTATATCGGTGTGATTGGGTTGCCCAGTGGCGGGCAAGTTGAGATTTTGCCAAAACTTGCACAAGCCCAAATCACCCATGTCGATGAAATTACCCAAACCCGTCAATGGGTGCAACAGATGCTGATAGCAGTGTGGCAAGCCTTATTGCCCAAGTCGTTAGCCAATCTAGCCAATCAACTACTCATCAATCCTCCAGCCCCCAATCCTCCATCAATCAATCATTCACTGTCGCTTAGCGAGTGGCTGCAAGCGTATTTTTGGCAGGGGTTTGCCCAGTATGTGCCCAATCAGCAATATCAGCAATTTGAGCGAAATCAGCCCTATCTGCAGGGTAAATTACTAATCAAAGAGCAATTGCAGCATAACTTCCACCAGCCGCATAAGTTTTATCACCAGACTGAAAATTTTGCGATGGATACCGCTGGCAATCGCTTGGTAAAAACCACCATCGAGCGGGTGATTGGCAGCATGGCTTTCCCATTACCGCCTCAGTGGCAAGCAGTGGGTACCGTTGCCAAAGACTTATACGACATCTTATTTTCTCAAGCGCTGCAAGAGTTGACCGCGTTGCCCAGTCTGCTTGCCCAGCGTAATTATACTTTTATCAGCTTTTGTTATGCGCTGCTGACGCTACAACAAGCCAGTAACCAAGGGCAGTTTTTGACCCCAACTTGGCTGGTAAATATGCCATTTGCCTTTGAAAAATGGGTGGGCAGGAAAATCCAAGAACAATTTGCAGCACAGAATTTTGAGCTAGTTGAGCAAAAAAGACAGCCATTGACCGTGCAGCAAGGGTTAACCATCAAACCCGATATTTGGCTAAAGTCTGCCGATAAACTCATTATCGCCGATGTAAAATGGAAACAAACTGCTACTTTCAACGACATAAGCTTGGCAGATATGTACCAACTACTTACCTACGCCAGTGAGTTTGATGCCGATGAAGCTTGGCTGATTGTCCCAACACTAAGCACGCAGTTAATGGCACAGCAGATTGAATTTTGCCAACCGAAAAAAACCCGATTTTATCTGATGCCTTTTGCGGTGAGGCAAGGGTGTTTAAACCTTTTTCATTAAAAATATTCAGAAAAAACGCTAATTTGTTTTATTTTATCAATGAGAAAGGTGAGAATTAACAACTTTTCTAACCACCAAAACTTGGTAGAATAACCCCATATAATTTTGAAAATGACCAAAAAACAGGAAGAATTATGAGCAAACATTATGATTATATCGCGATTGGTGGTGGGTCAGGGGGCATTGCATCCATCAACCGTGCTGCCAGCTATGGTAAAAAATGTGCCTTGATTGAAGCCAAGCAGCTAGGTGGTACTTGCGTCAATGTGGGCTGTGTGCCCAAAAAAGTGATGTGGTATGGCGCCAATATGGCAGCAGCGATCCATCATTATGCGCCTGACTATGGCTTTGATTTGGATGTTAAACAATTTGACTTTGCCAAATTGGTACAAAGTCGCCAAGCTTATATCACCCGTATTCATCAGTCCTACAACAATGGCCTCAAAAATAACCAAGTCGATGTGATTCATGGTTTTGCCAAATTTGCCGACCAACATACGGTTGAGGTGTATAAAAATGACGGCACAATAGAGACCATTACCGCTGACCATATTTTGCTAGCGATGGGCGGTCGACCTGTTCGCCCAGCCATTGAAGGGGCAGAGTTGGGTATTGACTCGGATGGTTTTTTTGACTTGACCGAGTTGCCACCGCGGGTAGCGATTGTGGGGTCAGGCTATATCGGTGTTGAGATTGCAGGCGTGATGAATGCATTGGGCTCAAAGACCCATCTGATTGTGCGTAGCAAGCGGGTGCTTAAAAACTTCGATGCCGACATTGTCACCACGCTCACCCATATCATGCACGATGATGGTATTGAATTTCATTATGGATTGCTGCCACAACAAGTAAGCAAAAATCAGGATGGCTCATTGAGCATTGAATTGTCAAACAATGAGACCTTGACGGTGGATTGTTTGATTTGGGCAACGGGTCGCGCACCTGCAACCGATACCATCAATCTTGATAAAGCGGGCGTTGAAGTCAATGAGCAAGGCTTTGTTAAAGTCGATGCCTATCAAAATACCAATGTCGAAGGTATCTATGCCGTCGGCGACATCATCGAACATGGTATTCAATTGACCCCAGTGGCGGTGGCAGCAGGTCGTCGATTATCTGAGCGCTTATTTAACAACAAACCCAATGAGCATTTGGACTATAATCTAGTGCCGAGCGTGATTTTTAGCCATCCACCGATTGGTACTGTGGGGCTGAGTGAAGAAGAGGCGGTCAAAGGCTATGGCATCAATGCGGTTAAAGTCTATAAATCCAGTTTTACCCCGATGTATAGTGCAGTGACCAAGCACCGTGAGCCGTGCCACATGAAGCTGATTTGTGTGGGTGAGGAAGAAAAAGTGGTGGGCTTGCATGGCGTAGGTTTTGGCGTCGATGAGATGATTCAAGGTTTTGCTGTTGCTATCAAAATGGGCGCAACCAAACGCGACTTTGATGATACCGTCGCGATTCATCCGACTGGCTCAGAAGAGTTTGTCACCATGCGCTAAGCAGATTTTTAGGGTAAAAAAAGCGGACTTAATCATAAGCCCGCTTTTTTCGCTTTTAAACTGTTAAATTTTTACTCTTTTACTCTGGGATTTGTATATCAGTGATATCAGGATAAGCTTGTTTGATAAACTCAATTTGTGCAGGGGATTCGATACGTACGATATACCATTTGTTAACGTCATCCACCTTATCTTGAATCGCCACGACATGGCTGTTGATAGTGATATCATCCATCGTGAATGTTGTCGGGAATATCACATACTCGCGCCCAGTGGTCGACTGATAGACTTTGGCTTTGCTCAAATTATAGCGATAGCTAAATTTGGCGGTAGCCATATCTTTGAAAGTGTCATCTGCTGCTTGTATCATATGGGTTTTGAGGGTAGCAGCATCCATATCAAAACGCTCACCGATCACCACAAAAATTTGCGGCGGCATCAACGCCATAATCGGCGCGATTTGTTTGGCTTTGATGCTATCCACCACGATTTGCATATGTTGGTCAATGATACGTTCATCGGCTTTATCATAGGCGACAGCTGATAACGATAGCGGTAGCAATGAGAACCCTAATATAAGCTTTTCTATTTTTGATTTCACAGATACTCCTTTATTTAGTGCATTTTTTAGTACCGCTCTTTACCAATGTGTCTGTTACATATCCACTTTGAGCCTATCCCAATACTGCTGATATAGCGCCATTATCTCATCGCCTACGTCTTCACGGAACATGGCGTGTTTTAGCAAATCAGCTGGCGGATACACAATTGGATTGTTGGCAAGCTCAGGTGGCATTTCTTTTTTAGCCGCCTCGTTGGGCGAGCCGTAGCCGATTTCTTCGCTAATCATGGCGGCGTATTTGGGTCGCAAGATAAAATCGATAAACTTATGGGCGTTATCGTTGTTTTTGGCATTTTTGGGGATGACCATGTTATCCATCCACATAATAGCGCCTTCTTTTGGATACACAAAGTCGAGCTCTGGCATCCCTTGGTCTTGCGCCATGATGACTTCACCGTTCCAAGCCAAGCCCAAGTAAGTTTCCCCTTCCATAAACGGCATACGCGGTGCATCTGAATTAAAGGTGCGCACATTGGGCATCAGTTTGGTGAGTTTTTCATACGCTTGTTTGATGGCTTCAGGGTTTTTGGTGCTGCCGTTATAGCCAAGGGTCAATAGACTCATGGTGAACACGTCACGGATGTCATTCATCAGCATCACGCGCCCTTCGTACTCGGGCTTCCATAAGTCATTCCAGCTGCTCAAGCTTGCTTTATTGATGCGTTTGGTATTGACTGCAATGCCTGATGAGCCCCACAGATAAGGGATACTAAACTTGTTTTCAGGGTCAAAAGGGGCATTGATAAAGGTTTTGCCGAGGTTGCCAAAATTGGTTAATTTGGCATGGTCAAGCGGCTCAAGCATCCCTTCTTTACGCATTTTATCGACAAAATCCGTACCCGGAAACGCCACATCATACTCACCACTGCCATTCATGAGTTTGAGCTTGGCATACATGGCTTCGTTAGAATCAAAGGTGCTATAAATAACGTCGATACCTGTCTCTGCGGTAAAATCTTTAAGCACTTGGTCAGAGATATACTCAGTCCAGTTATACACATTGACGACCTTGCCACTTTGACTGGCAGTAGGCGCAGCCGCGGTTTCGCTCGCTTTTTGACAACCCGTTAGATTACTTGCCAGCCCCCCTGTTAAAACGGCGCCGCCAACACCCAAGCCATACCCTAAAAAACGTCTTCTATTGAGCATCCGAGAAATCATATAAGTCTCCTTAACGTTTTTGGGTCGATGGTAAATTCATCGACTTTTTGGCAAGTAATAACTGCGAGATAATCAGACCCAGTAGTGAGATTGCGAGCAAGATTGTACCAACGGCGTTGACTTCAGGTTTTACCCCGACACGCACCATCGAATAAATCTGTAATGGTAAAATCTCAAACTCAGGTCCTGTATTGAACGTCGATACCACCACATCATCAAGTGATAGGGTAAAGGCAAGCACCCAGCCCGCCAAAATCGCAGGCAAAATAATCGGTACAAGCACGGTACGAATCATGGTAAATTCATTGGCACCCAAATCACGCGCCGCTTCCAACACGCGGGTGTCGAGGCTAGATAGACGCGCAGTCACCGTAATTACCACAAAGGGCAGACAAAAGGTAATGTGCGCAATTAGCAACGTCACAAAACCCAGCTGTATCCCCACAATCAAAAATAACGCCAATAGCGAAATCGCCAACACAATCTCAGGCGACATCATCAGCACAAATAGCAAGCTTTGTAGTATTGATTTACCTTTGAAGTCATAACGCTGTAACGCTAACGCCGTCAAACCGCCAATCGCAGTAGAAATCGTCGCAGCCACTACCGCCAGTATGACCGAGTTGATGGCAGCTTGTACCATCGCGGCATTACTAAATAACTCGCTGTACCAATGGCTACTAAAACCGCCCCATTGATAGCCGACTTTTGAGGCATTAAACGAGAAAATCACCATCACCGCAATCGGCGAGAACATCAGCAGATATACGATGGTCAAATACAGGCGAGACAGCCATTTCATAGTATTAGACATAGCGTCCCCCTTATGCCACTTCGTTGTAGTCAGTTTTGCCAATGCGTTTGCTGCTGGCTCGATACGCGATAATCAGCAATGCCATGGCAAGCGTCAATAGCACAGACGCCGCGGCGCCAAATGGCCAGTCACGGGCATCCAAAAACTGCGATTTGATGATATTACCCACCAGCAAGTTGCGTGAACCGCCCAAGATATCCGCCACATAAAACATGCCCATGGCAGGCAACAGTACCAGCAATACCCCTGAGATAATCCCTGGTGTAGTGAGCGGTAAAATCACGTGCCAAAAGGTTTGTAGCTTGTTCGCGCCCAAATCTTTGGATGCCAAAATATAATCGTCACGCAAATCCACGAATACCGCATACAGGGGCAGTACCATAAACGGAAACAGCAAATACACCAAACCGCCAATCACAGCTTTTTGGGTATATAAAATTTGCAGTGGCTCGTTGATAAGCCCAAGGTTAATCAGCGTGGTGCTGAGTAGACCATTGGCCGCCATAATGAGTTTCACCGCATACAGACGCACCAATGAGTTGGTCCAAAACGGAATCACTAGCAATAACATCAACAGTGACTGCCATTTTTTATCCGCTTTACTGACCAGGTAGGCAAATGGATAACCGAGCAGCAAACAGATAATGGTCGTCATCCCTGCCATTGACAGCGAATGCAAAAACACTTTTAAATAAAGCGGATCAATCAAGCGAATATAGTTGCCCATGGTGACCGGCAGTGTTAAAAACTTATCTTCATCCCGGGTCAAAAAACTGGCAGCAATCACCAAGATATTGGGAATCAGGGCAAAAATAATCAACCATGCCCAAATCACAAACAGGGTCGCACGCTGAAAGCCACGCCCGCCTTGCTTTGTCATAACAGGGGCAGGCGCGGTAGCAGTCGAAACGCTAGAGGTCGAAGGTGAAGTAGTATTATTCATCTGGCAAAATCCACTCCCAACCATCGACCCAGTCAATACGCACTTCTTGACCCAGTTTATAGTTAAAATTTGGATCGTCTTCGTTAAAATACTCTGACGTTTTGACAATATTACCGTTTTTTAATCGAATCACAGAATCTAATGTGCTGCCTTTATAAGCACTGTCTACCACGTTACCGATTAAGCCTTCATGACCTTCATGGGTGTAGTACACGCGGATATCTTCAGGACGCAGCAGTAAGTTGACATTTTGACCGACTTGCACGTCAAATTTTGGCCGCGGTAATTCACGAATAGGATGAAAGCCGTCATTTTGCTCAACCACTTCCACTTTGATAGTGGACGGATTGACCTCTAGCACTTTACCTTTAAACAAATTGGTTTCGCCAATAAAGCTTGCGGTAAATAAATTGGCAGGCGATTCATAGATGCCAATGGGTGTATCAATTTGCTGGAATACGCCGTTTTTCATGACGGCAATCCGGTCAGACATCGACAAGGCTTCTTGTTGGTCATGGGTCACAAATACAAAGGTAATACCCAGTTCACGCTGCAAGCGTTTGAGTTCTGATTGCATTTGCTCACGTAGTTTGGCATCGAGCGCTGATAGAGGTTCATCAAGTAACAGCATTTTTGGGCGATTCACCACGGCACGGGCGATGGCGATACGCTGCTGCTGACCCCCCGACAAATCTTGCGGACGACGATTGATGGTATGGTCAAGTTGCACCATTGCCAGCGCTTCACGCACGCGCTGGTCGATTTCGGTTTTGGGCACGCCTTTAAGTTTTAGTCCATAAGCGATATTGTCGTACACATTCATGTGCGGAAACAGGGCATACTGCTGAAACACCGTGTTAATCGGACGTTTTTCCGCAGGTAAGCCTGCAATATCAACTCCTTCTAACTGCAAACTACCGGCATTGGGCAGCTCAAATCCGCCAATCAAGCGTAGTAGGGTAGTTTTGCCACAGCCAGAAGGCCCCAGCAGCGTCAAAAACTCCCCGTCATAAATATCTAGATTAATATTTTGCAAAATTTGGGTATCGCCATAAGATTTGGATAAATGACGAATTTGCAGTAGTACAGGTTTTTGGTTGGTCGGCTGGGCGCTATCAGGCATAGCTGATGGTGCGTTTAGGGTGGTTTGTGGCGTTGATGC
>NZ_DAMALV010000048.1:0-1826 GCF_032069585.1 Moraxella sp. CTOTU48268 | reverse complement strand
CGTTGATGCAGACATAGGCACAATCTCACGGCAAGGCTAAAATAGCGGGCTAAAATGGCATATTTATGCTAGCGTCAAAGCGCAATCAGCATGACAACATAAATACAGAGTTTTTCGATAGTTTCACCTGTGAAAATACAGTTAAAAGTTGCGTTCAGTATAACGGCTAAAATTAAAAAATGTTACTGAAAATTGACCTACTATTTATAAAATTTTAGTGGCTAATTAGTGGCTAATTTTAGTGGCGAATAAGGGGTTGATTTGGCACAAATAAGCAACGTAACTTTTTACCAAAGCCATTAAAATAGCAAGCTTGAATGACTTTGATGTGATGATAATTTAGCCAGTGACCGATTGAACATTTAGCTATTGAAAATTTAAGAGACACGCCATGCCTAGCAAAAAAAAGCCTCAAAACCCAACGACTGAAACAACAGCCACTCAAACAACAAATGCCCAAACAACAACCAGTCAAACAGGTGCAAACAATACGGCTTCTCAAACCACGGCTAACAAAATACCCGCAAAAAAACCAGCCGCTAAAGAAACAGCCACCAAAAAAATAGCAACGGGCACAACAGCCGCGCTGCCCATCGCTATTGCTTTACCCAAATCCTTACAGCATGCTCAGTGTGTGGATTTGACGCGCCATCGCTACCAAGGCAAGCTACTAACCCAAGCAGATAGTATTGCGCTCGGCAAACAGCAGCGTAAGGCGTATCCATTAAAAACCTTGGCTGCCATCAGCCAACGTCCGACTGCCATCGACGCGCTCAGTCTTTATCATTGGTCCAATCAAGGTCGGTTGGCAGCGTTATTACCCATACGAGCCAAGCGTATGAGTGTATCGCCGTTTACTTTTTTTCGCGGGATGCCCGCTTTGATGCTGTTTGACCAAGCATGGCAGGGGCAACATTCTGGCTTATTTCAGCAGATTTGCGGCGATTGTCATGTCAGTAATTTTGGCGGTTATGCCAGTCCTGAGCGCAATTTATTATTTGGTATTAATGATTTTGATGAAACCATCGTTGCGCCATTTGAATGGGATTTGCAGCGACTGGTTGCCAGCATTTTAATCGCCAGTCAAAGTTTTAAGTATGTAGAATCGGTGGGCTATAAGGCCATCGAAAAACTGCTGACCAGTTACCTTGATGGATTAGAAGCGCATTGCCGCTTGTCACCGCTACAAGTGTGGTATGAAAAAATCGACACCCATAAAATATTGGCAAATACCGAAGACGTGACTGTTCGTAAACGCCGTCATGCCGATTTTGAAAAAGCCAAAAAAAATGATGCGGTAAAAATGCTGCCAAAATTGACTGAGCGTGATACTGTCACAGGGTTGCGCGCGTTTAAAACTGACGGTGAATTGCAGCGACCACCACGCCGAGGACAGCCATTTTTTGCCGGTAGCCATACTTTTTTTGACGCTTATCGAGATACCCTAAAGTCAGATAGACAAGTATTGTTTGACCGGTATGATTTTACCGATGTGGCACTCAAAGTAGTTGGGGTGGGGAGTGTCGGTACCGTGTGTGCGGTGGCATTATTTCAAGATGCCGACCATGAGCCGCTGATATTGCAAATGAAGCAAGCCAAAGCGTCTATTTTGACACCCTTACTGGCAAAACAATTTAGCCATCAAGGCAAGCGCGTGGTTGAAGGGCAACAATTGATGCAGGCATCGAGTGATATTTTCTTGGGCTATGCATCGCTCGATAACTTTGAGATGGATTTTTATGTCAGGCAGCTGCGGGATATGAAGTATTCCGCGGCTCTTGAGACCATGGCGGCTGCCCATTTTTACGAATATATCGAAAGCTGTG
>NZ_DAMALV010000047.1:0-14933 GCF_032069585.1 Moraxella sp. CTOTU48268 | reverse complement strand
TTATGTTTTTAAAGTTAGAAAGGTTATTCGATTCTGACATACTATGCTCCTAGCGTTAATGAGCAAATACGCAACTTTATAATGGCTGAGTGAGGGAAATTTTTTGCTATTATCGTATTTGCTGTCGACTATTTTTGATTAGATTAAAAGATAAAAAACCGTTAGCCCAGTCACAGGCTAACGGTTGTTGAATGATTGAGGGCGATGTAGTTTTTCACTCAATGGGTGAAATCTTACCCCAAACAAGGCTCCCATAACCACCCCGCTACTGATTTTTGCCAAATTTACAGGCTGTAAAAATCTTTATCAAATGCCTGTTTTAGATTGGTTGGCTCGGCACGTTTTTTATGATTTAAACGATGGCGCGTGG
Source organism: Moraxella sp. CTOTU48268 (assembly GCF_032069585.1). Classification (NCBI taxonomy): domain Bacteria; kingdom Pseudomonadati; phylum Pseudomonadota; class Gammaproteobacteria; order Moraxellales; family Moraxellaceae; genus Moraxella; species Moraxella sp. CTOTU48268. The sequence continues at coordinate 14,563 of NZ_DAMALV010000047.1, read as the reverse complement.
TCGAGGCGGTTTGATAGGCACGCAGTCGCGCGTGTTGCAAATTACCAATCGGACGGTTGGCTTCAATACAGCGAAACGGGGTAAATGACAAATGCTCCATAATGTCAAAGTTACCGTCATCCGGCACATCTTGGCAAGGGATGGTAAGTTTTGCTACTGTCACAAATGGCGCGTCTTTTTCATCCCATTCTTTGGTCAAGTCATTGATGGGTTGGTCTTTTAAGTTACGGCACAGCTGGATTTGCACCTCAAACTCATAATCATGCTCACGGATTTCTTGTAAAATCAGAGGACGAATCGCCTCGTTAGTAGCGTTGACATCGAGATCTCGGCGTTTGATTTTGGCTTGTGACGCTTTGGTCGGGGCGACACGGATTTTTGCCATATAGTCGCCATGACGCACCGCCCCCTGTGAATAAAAACTGTATAACAAGGTATTTTGCGGTTTGATGGTTTTAAATTTACTAAAAGCCCTAAAAGTCTTGAGAGATTCTTTGGATGGCAGTTTTTTGCCATATTGGGTAACCCAGTCAAAGGCAAATTTAGCTTGACCTTTCGCGCCTTTGGCAAAATAATCATTTAATTGTAAAAATAGCCGTGAAATATAACTATAGTCTTGGATAGTATTACAAAAGAAAATAGGAAAATTAATCAGATTGTAGTCAAAGTTTGGGCTATCTGGCTCATCTGGCAGTAATTTTTCGCCTTTGACACCAAAGACTTTAATCGCCAACCCTTGAGAAAGCCCCAGCTTGTTGTCGGCAGCCACACGAGATGAGCCGTTAGAAAAACGAATCACCGCTTCATGGCGAGCGGGTTTGGCATAGATACCTTGGGCATATTCTTTGGGTAGTTTTGGTAAAATCTCAAAGTTGGCTTTTAACGCACAGTAGCCTTTGGCATGGGCATCTCGGGTGTGATAGTTGATTTTGCTAACCGTGTCTGATTTGCCGATATAGTCACGAATATCTGCGGTGATTTGGTCGATGGCTTTTTCATCGGCGCTAGTAAGCTGGTCGATGGTTGGGTCAAACTTGGCATAACGACGACCGAATAATTTATTTAACATGATGATTGTCCTTTGTTATTTTCATTATTTTATAAGGTTAGGTGTATTAAAAATGCCTAACCTTTTTTTATTTAGTTTTACTCTAATATGAATTTTCGTTAAGCTCACTAATCCATTTGAGTGCCGATAAGCTTGGTACAAAAAGATATTCACCGCCTTGTAGGGTATTAAATTGCAAAATATTGGTATGCCGCTTACGAATTGGCTCATCGGGTACGGTGAACACATCGCTATCAGCGTCACTACCTGCGTGTACGCCTAGCATTGGGTCACGTTCTTCCCCAAGGTTCATAAAGTTACCGTCATTAATCCATTGGCTTTGCAAAAACTCAAGCGTGTCCATGGCATGCGCGTTGATACCGATAAAAAATAAACCCCGCTCTTGACCATCGTCTTGGGTCACGTTGGGCGGCACGATATCGCCATACGAAACGCTACGGCGGATGATACGGTGAAGACGCACATCGCTTAGAATAAAATCTTTGGTATTGCGTGGGTTCATACGGCGAGCATGGGCACCAAATGGGCAGCCTTTGCCATAAGGATCGTCCGTGTAGTCAAATTTATTGTTTGCTACATTGTCTTTGCCGAGGGCTTCATCATCGTGATCTGGGCTTAGAGTGATGGGGGCACCAGAACGCCAGCGACCAAACATTTTTGCCCCCAATTTATCGGCTTTAGCTGGGTCATTGTCGCTTTGTTCAAGGCAATAGCGGTGAAAGTCAGCCACATTACTGCGGTATTTTCGCAGTACCATAAACGAGCCGTTTTTACCCAATACTTCAGGCTGTGGCATGGGGGGTACCACGCCCGCTTCACCTTTATAACCTAACACAAATTCACCCGCTGCAATCGGACGTTCGGTGTTATTTTCAAGGCTGATACCACTGCCATCAACTTCTGGGTTACTGATGCCATCGCGATAACCAAACACGTTTTTGACGTCACCATCTGCGCCAAAATCATGTTCCACCAAGATTTCGATGGCGTTACGGCTGGTTTCTAGATAAGGGGCAAACGCCTGTTTAAGTTCGGTAAGTTTGGCTTGCCATTTTTCTTGGCTATCGGCAATCACCGCGCCGCAAATATGAATATCGCCTTTATCACCAAATGGCGCAAGCCAGTTACTAGGGTCATTATCGCCTTTGTCACCCAAGATATCGGAGCGACCTGCCATACCCGTTTTGAAATTTTCTGGGAAAGAATCAAGCGAGCTTTGCGGTAAGCCTAAAGCTTTTAGCCCCTCATACGTCATCACAATGGTCAAATTGGCATCCATATCTTTTTGGAAATTTTTTGAGCCTGTGACGTTTGGTAATACCGCTTTTAGTAATTCACGACCCGCATTGCTGTCATTGACTTTTAGCGCGACAAGCGTGCCATAGTAAGGCGCAGGGCGGTCATGCAAAATGATAGCTTGAATATCCTCAAGTTCCATTGTGGCGATATTGGGATAGATAGCGTTCGTTGCCCGTGTGGTGACGCTGTGCAGCTGCGTGCTGATTTTTTGTGTGGCCTCGTGTACCCGTTCTTTGACACTGCCTTTTTCAGCGGGTGTATCGCTGTGTTCAAATTTGTCTTTAACGGCCTCTATGCCATGCTCGATACCATCTTGTAGATGGGTTTTTAATTTGCCAAGTAGGCTTTCATTCGCTGGGTTGTCGTTATTCATGGTCGTTCCTAGCAGGGAATTTCAAAAATTTGATGCTAAGAACCTGCTCACCATACACCACGCTAAATATCGCTTATGGTAAAAATCACGCAACAAATGGCTTTTGTATCGAAATTTTAACCTAAAGCTTGCCCGTTCAGCGTACGCTTAGAATAGTACCCTTATAATAGTACGATAAACGTAATATGGTGAATACAAGTTCTAAGCGGGCTTATTGGGCTTGTTCAATGGCTTTATTGATGCCACGCACGATTTTGTCATTACGCGCAATATCACGAACCGTCAGATGCGGTACACCCACATACCAACCGGTAGCGGTAATCTGATGGTCAAGGATAAATTGCTTGACAGTCGGGTCTTTAATCCCAGGCCAACCCTCTACATTGCCAAAAATCAAGTCCATGAGTTCTGGAATTTTGGTAGCAAAGTCGTTAATGTAAGCATCCCAGTCGCCATCATAGGCGGTACAAAACAGGAGCTTGGTGTCATTGTCTAAAAACACCAACCGCAAATCATGCAAGGTGCCTACATTGGTCGCCCCTGCAAGATTGCCTTTGGTGATTTCTAAAATTCGTTTGATACGAGCCGCCCCATCTTTGGTTAAGGGAGCGATGGCGGTGAGTTCGGACACTTTGCCTGATTTTAAGCCCTTTTCACCGGCGCTGGTGACAGAATGGTCATAGCCATCATTAGCGCCCTCTTTGAGGTTTGCCATAAGCATTTGTGCTTTTAATGCCACATCATCTAATAAAGAAAGTTTTTCGTTGTTTTCAGTTGTCATGTTTTATTGCCCTTATAGTTAGTTGATCATTAATTGACGTGCATGATTTAAATTTATTTATTTCATTGTTTTATTATTTAAAATTTAAATCTTTTTCATTATATAAGTTGTAAAAAATAAAAAGCGCTAAATTAACTTTTATCACCCATAAAATTACATAACTAAACTATTGATTAAAAAATGACATACTAGAAACCATAAAACCGAAGCATTAATTTAAAAAATTCTAATTACAATCAATATGTTATTCGAATTTTAAATATGAACTTTGTGTATTGAAGTCACTTTTCCTGCTATGTGGGACCTCAAAAAATTTGGGACATTGGACTTTGATGATTAACTTTAGCAAATTAGCTTGCTGGCCTAATCTCACCCTATAACTGGCTACCACTTTTAAAAAAAGTGTTTATCAGTTAAAAGGTCTATCAGTTAAAAGATGTTTATCATAGCTAGGGTACATTCCACTCACCCTGTCGGATGATAGATATAGATAGGTATAATAGGTAAAACCGAGGCGTAAAACGTGCCTTAGTTAGCACGTTTTATCACAAGCATTTAAGACGCCTTTAATATGTCTTTAAGATGAAGTTAAGAGGCGATGGCGTGTTTGGGTGTTTCAGTGGCAGGTGTTTTTGAGGCTGCCGTGTCACGGGTTTGTTGCGGGGGTGCATAGTTATTAGCGACAATTTCACCAAATGGTCCTGTCAAATTTGGCTTGACCAAGGTGTTTTGTGTGTCAATCGGTAATAATGGGAAAACCAATTCAGCAAACCGATACGCTTCTTCCAAGTGTGGATAACCTGAGAAAATAAAGTTATCAATGCCCAAATCGGCATACTCTTGAATACGTGCGGCAACGGTTTGTGGGTCGCCCACCAGTGCGGTGCCTGCGCCACCTCGTACCAGTCCAATCCCTGCCCATAAGTTGGGCGAAATTTCTAAGTTATCACGGCGACCGCCATGCAATGCCGCCATACGCTGTTGTCCCACCGAGTCCATTTGGGCGAATTTGGCTTGGGCAGCGGCAATGGTGTCGTCAGTGACATGACTTAATAATTCATCAGCGGCTTGCCAAGCGGCTTCATTGGTTTCACGCACAATCACGTGCAGACGAATCCCATAGCTTAACGTGCGACCTTTGGCAGCGGCTTTGGTTTTAAGCTGCTCAATCTTCCCTTTGACGGCAGCAGGCGGCTCACCCCACGTCAAATAACTGTCAACTTGTTCGGCAGCCAGTGTTTGCGCCGCCTCAGATGAACCACCAAACCACAAGGGCGGATACGGCTGTTGTAGAGGGGGATATAGCAATTTGGCATCTTCGACTTGCAAGCGTTCACCGTTAAAAGTAAAGGATTCACCGGTGTGCGAGCGGGTTAAAATCTCTCGCCAAATCGTGGTGTATTCACTGGCTGTCTGATAACGCGTCGCGTGGTCTTCAAAGATGCCATCGCCTTTAAGCTCTTGTTCATCGCCGCCTGTGACCAGATTAAGTAGCAATCGACCATTTGATAAACGATCAAAGGTGCCTGTCATACGAGCGGCAAGCGCGGGTGTCGTCACCCCAGGGCGTAATGCCACCAAAAACTTTAAGCGAGTGGTCGCATCAATGAGACTAGCAGCGACCAGCCAAGGGTCTTCACATGAGCGACCTGTGGGAATCAACACGCCTTCATAGCCAAGGTTATCGGCTGCCACTGCAATTTGCTTCATATAGGTATGGTCAACGGTTCTTGCCCCTTTACTCGTGCCTAAATAACGACTGTCGCCATGTGTCGGTATAAACCAAAAAATTTTCATCGTAACCCCTGCTTGTAAGCTCAAAAATTGATTAAGATAACTCGCCTTTTGTCATGGGCGGTTTATCAGTAGCCATAAGCTTAAAGCAAATATCGCTCAATAAAAAATAACAAAAACTGCTTTGGTTAGCACAAAAACTACTTAATAGTTTTGCTGCTAACCCTATCAATTTAATCGCTAAAGCAGTGACATCAAAAAACGCTTTATAGTTTTCACCATAAAGCGTTTTATCGTCAAATGAAGTCATATCAACACCATATAAACAAACCCAAATCTTAAAAATAGCACAGCAAGCGAGACAGCAAGCGAATTTGACGCGTATTACATCGGATGTAACAGACAATAAGTTTACAAACTTTCTTATCAGGATTTAGCGTTAGCTGCTAGGTTGTATGGCATCATGCATTGTTGCTTGGGTTAACGTAGGGTTACACAAGGCTAAAAACTGATAGCCAAATCCTCGTAAAAAATGCCCTTGTCGCACCGCGAGCAAGGTGGTATTTTGATGAAATAGCGGCTCGCAATTGAGTAATGTTAACTGGGTGTCTTTATTGGGATTAAACGCCATATCGGCGATAATACCAATGCCCATGCCAAATTCCACATAAGTTTTTATCACATCAGAATCCAAGGCCGTCATCACGATATCAGGCTGTAATTCTGCTTTGGCGAACGCCTCATCAATCATCGTTCGCCCGGTATGACCACTAATGTAAGTGATAATCGGATAATGGACAATGTCGGCAAGCGTTACCTGTTCAAGCTGGGTTAGCGGATGGTTTGGCGGCACCACAATCGCATGATACCAGTGATAATAAGAAAAAGTCACAAGCTCGCTATAGCTTGACAAGGCTTCGGTGGCAATGCCAATATCCGCTCGTCCATCAAGTAGCATTGCCGCAATTTCTGGCGGTGCGGCTTGTAGCAATCGCAAATGCACCTTAGGAAAAAGCTGTTTAAACGCTTGCACAACGGGCGGCAAAATATAACGAGACTGGGTATGGGTGGCTGCGATGGTCAATTCGCCTTTATCTTGGCTGGTATATTGTTCAGCCAAGGTTTTGATATTGTTGGCATCATGTAGCATCCGCTCTACAATCACCAATAACTCTTTACCCGGTTCGGTCAAACCTAATAGCCGTTTACCCTTACGCACAAACAGCCCGACGCCAAGCTCATCTTCTAAATCTTTGATATGTTTGGACACGCCCGATTGTGAGGTAAATAATGCATTGCCTACTTCCGTCAAGTTATAGTCACAGCGTACCGTTTCTCGAATAATACGAAGTTGTTGAAAATTCATAGTCTGTTGGCCCAAATAATCCGATAATGAATAAAATTAGTGTAAGCCGAGCAGCCTAAGACAACAAACGCCTATCAAACAAATTAATATTCCAAAATTACATATATCAATCACACAAAAAACAAAATTTGAATAACCCAAGCAGTTTGTTGCTCGGGTTGTATTTACTCATACTGAGCTGGTGATGTCAGCTAATACACACTAAGGCATGCGCCCTTTAGGCGACGGATGGATGGTTTTTAGGGGATGATTGAACAGTTTGCGGGTGTAGTCTGGCTTCGGCGGTTGATAAGTCTGGCACTGCCACAGAGGGTAATATTTCGGCTTGTTCGACTTGTTTATTAATGCCTAACTGCTGATTGGCTTGCGCCGATTTTTCTTTAATGGCTTGGGCGCGTTTGCCTTTGGCGGGTGCCCATTCAAGTATCGGCAACGCGCGCGCCACCGCTAACACAATACGGTCACGCAACTGTTGGCTTGAGACGGTGTATTCTGGGGTAAAGTCTTTATCCGTCGCATACACGCCTATTGGCAATGTTTGGGCCTGGAAAAAACTAAACAATGGGCGAAGTTGGTGCTCTAGAACCAGTGCATGACGCTCGCTACCACCAGAGGCAGCCAATAATACCGGCACATCCACGAGCGCGGTTTGCTCCACAAAGTCAAATAAGTGTTTAAACAATCCGGTAAAAGACGCGCGATACACCGGCGTTCCTACAATCAAGGCGTCCGCCGCCTCAATCGCTGCCAAGTCATTTTGTACTCGCTCTGGCAGTTGGTTACGATAAATCGCCCCACTGAGTAAAGGCCCGATTTCACTCAGCTTGATAAAATGTACGTTGATGGGCGTGGCTTGTGCCAACTCATCTACAATATTTTGTACCAGACTTTCGGTTTTTGATGGTGTGTTGAGCCCACCTGATACCGCAACGATATTGAGTGGGATAGTTTGATTTGCTTGATTGGTTAGATGTTGAGTCGCAGACATCTTTATTCCTTATTTAGTTTAATACTGTAAATCGATGACATTTCGATAAGCCCATTAAACGAAAAATTAAGCCGTTTGTGAAACAACAATATCTGCATTATTTAGCTGATTTTTTGCTATATCAGACTTGCCATATCAAAGTGGTAAATCTGCATGGCTACAATTGGCGTTTATCGACCCATTGAGCCAAACTATCGCCTGTGGCTTGCACCAACATCACCAATGCCACCAAAACGACAATGACTGATACCATCATTTGCACATCAAAGCGCTGATAGCCATAACGATAGGCAATATCGCCCAAGCCCCCCGCCCCAATCGCGCCAGCAATGGCAGACGAATTAATCATGGTGACAATCGTCACGGTAAACCCGGCAATAATGCCAGGCAATGCTTCGGGCAATAAGACATGCCGAATAATCTGTGCACGGTTGCAGCCAATCGCTTGTGCCGCTTCTATGAGCCCTGCGTCAACTTCACGCAGACTCACTTCGGCAATTCGAGCAAAAAAAGGGGTCGCTGCTAAGGTTAACGGTACCACGGCTGCCCACACACCATAGCTTGTACCGACAATCATTCGAGTGGCTGGAATAATAGCCACCATCAATATCAAAAAGGGAATAGCACGCACAATGTTCACCGACCAACCCAAACTTAGATTGGTCAAAAATGATGGGGCAATACCTTGCTCGCTTGAATTGACCAATACCAATGCGATCGGTAACCCCAATAAAAACGCTAAAATTGCCGATACCCCAACCATAATCAGGGTGTCAATCAACCCCGTCAGTAACAACTCAAGCATAACCGATTAACTCCACATGCAAAATTTGATGTCCCAAGCGATGCGCCAACTGGGCGACATCTAAACCCGTGGTTGCGACGCCAACGACGATATTGCCTACCAAGTAGCCTTGAATGGTATTCACTTGACTTTGATACAAAGAGACGGGCGCTTCAAATTGCGCAAAAATTGCTTTTAAATCAGGCGCAGATTTTACTGGGGCAACGTATCTTAGGTTGAGCAAGGTATGAGTGGCATTGTGCTTGTCGGTGAGTTTATCCTCACCCAAATCAATGGATGACTGGTTATAGCCTAGTAATTCTTGGGTCATGGTGTGCATGGGTGAGGCAAATACTTTCCACACCGGTCCTGTTTCAACGATTTGCCCTTGGTTAATGACAATCACTTGGTCACAAATATCTCGAATGACTTGCATTTCATGAGTAATGAGCACAATGGTAATGCCAAGTTTTTTATTAATTTGCTTGAGTAACTGCAAAATTAACTGGGTACTTTCTGGGTCTAGTGCTGACGTGGCTTCATCACACAATAAAATTTTGGGTTCATTCACGAGCGCCCGCGCAATGCCCACCCGCTGTTTTTGACCGCCTGATAACTGAGAAGGATACATCAATGCTTTATCACTGAGCCCCACCATCTCTAGCACTTGCGCCACACGTTTATTGATATCAGCCTGACTTACCTTGGCGACTTTTAATGGCAAGGCGACGTTGTCTTGTACCGTTTTGCTCGACAGCAGATTAAAATGCTGAAAAATCATACCAATGCCTTGTCGCAGCTGTCGTAGCTGGGCCTGGTTGAGTGAGGCCACATTGTTATCATCGATATAAACATGACCATCACTAATCGACTCCAAGCCGTTGATAATGCGTAATAAAGATGATTTACCTGCCCCGCTTTTACCGATAATACCCAGAATTTTGCCTGTTGGCACCTCAAGCGAGATATCTTTTAGTGCATGAATCGCTTGCGCTTGTCCTTGATAAAACTTATTGATCTTATCGATTCGGATATAGGGAGGTGATGAATGACTGTCATCTTGGGTAATATGAGTAAACGACTGCATAGCATGATCCTTTGTAATTGTTATGGCTAAAACTTGTTAACGCATTACGAGGTCCAACCTGGAAACCAAAGTTTTCCCCCGATTTCTTTGTCAAGCACTTGTTTTACGTTGGGTGACGTTTGATAAATGTGAATAAATTTTTTCAGCTGTTCGGCTCGTTCAGGATTTTTTTGGGCAAAATCATCCCGAGTGACGAATAAAATCGCATAACGGTTGTTGGTGGTATCATCAAGGATTAAGGCTTGATTGGGGTCAATGGTTTTGGCTAAGCGCAAATAATGCGGGTAGCTAAACACCAAATCAGCATCATCAACCGCTCTTGCGGTCTGCGGCCCTTCGACTTCAACAAACTGCAATTGTTTTGGATTGCTGCTGATATCGTTTAAGTTAGACAGAAAATTATTTGGGTCTTTTAGCCCAATTAATTTTGCCTGTTGCAGCAGTAGTAGCGCTCGCCCTTGATTAACAGGGTCATTTGGCACCACCACACGGGCACGCGTCGGCAATGCTGCTAGGCTTTGGTATTTTTTAGAATACAAACCGACATGGGTGGCAACCCCTTTCCCCAATGCCGATAGCTTATACTCTGGATGCTGTTTGAGCGCATTGGTTAAAAACGGCTGATGTTGAAAATAATTGGCATCGATGTCGCCACTGTTAAGTGTTACATTTGGGGTATTCCAATCCGTAAACTCGACCAATTTGACGTTGATACCTTGCTGTTTTGCCGCCGCGACTGCTTCTTTAAGTGGATTGGCAAAAGGCGGGCTAATACCGATGGTTAACGGATTGTCTTTGGTGACGTTTGATGCTTGGCTTTTATTGTAAAATGCCCAGCCGCTCAGTAACACCAAGACAGCAATGATAGTTACCCCTAAAACAGTAGCACGATGTTTTGCTGCGATTGCCATAATAGCTCCTTAAAAATAATTGTTTAAAAATAGCTGCTTAAAACATAAAAAACTGATAACGCTAAAAAATGTCGTCTAAACAAGCCCTTAACATCGAAAGCTTTGCACTGGGTGTGAACTGGGTAACCGCTCACCTTTGCCAATGAGCTTATGGCGTAGACTGCCTTGTTTGTATTCGGTTTTGAAGCGTCCACGACGTTGTAGCTCAGGAATGACATACTGGATAAAGTCCTCATAAGACTCAGGCGTGACCGTGCGAGTGACGTTAAAACCATCAATCCCTGTCTCGTCGACCCAGGTTATCAATGCCTCAGCCACCTCGCGCCCATCACCCACGATCAGCGGATAGCGTCCCCCTAACCGATGCTCGGCTATCAGCTGCGCTTTGGTAACCTGCTGCTGCCGAAAGCGCTGGTTCACCGACGCAATGCTATTGGTTTGTTGGTAGGCAATCACCTCATCATCGGCATACTGTGATAAATCAATCCCCACCGAACTTGAGTAATGTGCCAGTCCTGCCTCGCTACTGGCATAGCCTTCATACTCCGCCAGCTTTGCTTGGGCAAGGTCGTGACGCTTGTCAGTCACTACCGTTATCCCCATCAGTATTTTGATGTCATTGAGCTCGCGACCCTGTGCTTTTGCCAACTGGCGAATCGTCTCCACCTGCCGTTTAATCGCTGATTTGTCACCACCCCCAATAAAAATCGCCTCGGCATGATGGGTGGCAAATGCCAAACCTTTGGCTGATGCCCCTGCTTGAAATAACACCGGCGTGCGCTGAATAGACGGCATCACTTGAAAAACGCCGTCACTTTGGTAAAAACGTCCTTGATGGTGAATCGCTTTTACCTTGGCAGGGTCAGTGAAAATTCGCGCCTGTTTGTCTATTTTGACTGCATCGTTTTGCCATGAGCCTTCCCAAAACTGGTAACACAACTGCAAAAACTCGTCCGCTTGCTCATAGCGTAAATCATGCGCCTTTAGCCCTTGATTACCAATCAACCGCTCAGCGCTGTCCAAATACCCTGTCACGATATTCCATCCCAAACGACCTTGGGTTAAGTGATCTAGACTCGCCATACGTCTAGCAAATTGGTAAGGCGTCTCATAACTTAAATTTACAGTGATACCAAAGCCCAAATGCTCGGTCACCGACGCCATGGCAGACACCAAGGTGGTCGGGTCATGGCTTGGCAATTGCACCGACTCTTTAAGGGTCACATCAATGTTATGTTGATAAACGTCATAACACCCGGTGATATCCGCCAGAAATAACCCATCAAATAGCCCTTGCTCCAAGGTTTTTGCCAAGCCTGTCCAATAGCTAAGCTCATTGAATCGATAAGATTCATCCCTTGGGTGCGTCCACAACCCATGATTGATATGCCCAGCGCAATTCATATCAAAGGCGTTGAGAATAATCGGCTTTGGCGGGTTATTTTCTTTTTTTATCGTCTCACCCATCACAACGTCCCTCGCCGTGGCGGCAATACCCCATTGAGTGCATAATTGGCAATAAAGTAGTATTTCCACCGTGCCGCATCGTGCAAGGTATGCACCCGTGCGTTTCGCCAATACAGGTCTAGCCCTTTGTCACGTTGGCTACCGCGACTGCCTGCCAGCTCAATGAGTTGTGAGGAGGTTTTTAATGCCACTTCAGTGCTTAATGCGCGCACTGCCGCGACCGCCAATGACGCTTGGGCAATATTTTGCTCATTGGGCGTTGGACGAGCGGCCTCGATGGTTTGGGCAGCGTGTTTGAGTAACACCTCCACCGCTCGCACATCTGCCGCACTGCGCCCTATTTGCAATAGCGTGAGTGGGTCATCGGTGGCTTTATCCACGCCCGAATCAATCCAAGGACGAGCTTGCCGCACTTGTACCAAGGTTTCTTCAAACGCCCCACGTGCAATACCTGTCTCAATGGCGGCGTGCAACAGCTGGGCAAACGGCCCGCAAACCGTGGGAATTTGATAGGCTGTATCCAAAGCAATGACATCGTCTTTATCTACAAAAACTTGGTCAAATAATACCGTGCCTGAGCCTGTGGTACGTTGACCAAAACTTTGCCAATCATCAATCAGCGTGAGACCTTTGGCGTCTCGCTGCACAAATGCCAAAAATTCGCGCTCATTGTCATCTTTTACCAAAGTCGGAATACGGTGTGCAAACAGACTGCCTGTGCAGTAAAATTTTTCGCCATTGATTAGATAACCGCCTAGCGTTGAGGTGAGTTTGGTGGTTTTATCAACGGCATTTTTGGGCTTAAACTCAGCCAATGCATTGCCTAGCCGCGCCCCTTGTAATACTTCAGCAAAAATTCGTTGCTGCTGGGCTTCTGTCCCCGTGTTTTTTAATACTTCTAACGCATAGTAATGATTTTGTGGAATTTGCCCAATGGCCCCATCTGCACCACTCAACAGCGCAATGATTTGAGCGACGGTCCAACTTGATACATCAGCGCCGCCAAAGCGTTTTGGCACGGTGATTGCCCATAACCCTGATTGGCTCAAGCTTTCAATTTCTGCAAAGGGTAATAGCCGTTCGCGGTCTCGTTTTATACGTTCTTGTTTAAACGATTGGGCAAGCTGATAGGCGATTTCTAATGCTTCGTTGTCCGACTTGATGATATGGGCGACTGGCGCAGGTTTGACTAGCGAAGCTTGAGCGTCCCTTACTGGACGGGTGATGGTATCTGACATGGTGTTTTCCTTACTTTCTAAATCCAAGCATGACGGTTGGGCAATTTGTGATTTAAGTAATAATCGCCCAATGCGTGTAACTTCCAGCGCACGGGGTCATGCAAAGTATGCACGCGGGCATCTCGCCAATGCTGATCCAAGCCATGCTCACTAAGTGATGAACGACTACCGCCAATTTCAAACAGTTTTTCAGAAATCGTGAGAGCGGCGTCATTGGCATATACTTTGGCTTCTGCCACTTTGATAGACGCGAGTGCTGCCTCCTCTGCGGTGACAAAATCCAATCTATCAAGCGCATCCAAATAATCAGCCGCTTCTTGCAGTAATAGGGTAGCCGCATCCAAGCGTACTTTTAACTTTCCCACTACTTGTAGCAAATACGGCTCAAAGCGCGCAGCTTCGACATTGGCATCGACAATGGGACGGGCTTTTTTTGCCACGGCTAAGGTATCTTCAAACGCCCCTTCTGCAATCCCGACATCAATCGCCGCTTGTATCAGCTGAGAATAAGCCCCACGATACGTCGGTGCATCGCTGAGCAAGCGCTCATCAAAAATTAGCTCAGGTAGGACTTTGACTTGGTTAAGTTTGACCGTGCCGCTTGAGGTGGTACGCAGGCCAAAACCATCCCAATCATCTACTACCTCAACGCCCGTTGCGGCTTTATCAATAATGGTGAGTACCACATGACCCGCTGGGTGTAAGGCTTTAATCGCCAAGTAATCGGCAAAACTGCTGCCTGTTGAATAGAATTTTTCCCCGTTAACATAATAACCATTGTTGGCAATGGTCAATGTCGTCGCCAAGGTTTTGCTGTCTTTGGTGTCACGTTCTGGCCCGCCATTGGCTAAGCGACTGCCTGACAAAATTTCGCCAAAAATAAAGTGTTTTTGACTGTCATTGCCGATGATATTGATGATATTGAGTAGGCTGATTTGATTTTGTGGAATCAATCCAATATTGGCATCGGCTTTGCTCAAAATGCGAAAGACGTCTGCCAAGGTGCGATTTGACACTTCGGCGCCGCCATATTGTTTGGGAATACGTATGCCGCCAAGCCCGGTTTGGCTAAATAAGTCCATCACTGCAAAAGGTAATTGCCGCTGTTGGTCGCGCTCGTCGCGCTTGATGAGGGCAAAAGCCGCCACTTGCTTGGCAGCTTGAATGGCTTGCTCATCAGTGACAATGCGTTGCGCTTTGGCATATTTATCAAATGGCTGATTAAAATCCGTCATGCTAATTCCTTACCGCTAAATGCTTGAATAAGGCATCATGGTAAAGATTTTTTTTCGCAAAGATAACCAAGATATTTTGCTATCGATAGCAAGAAATTTGATGAACAGCATGTCATTTGATTGATTAGGTGAACATAAAAAAAGCCCATTAATTTTTTAATGGGCTTATATCAGGGCTTAGAACCTGTTCACGATTAAAAAATATGCTAGGATAAGCTACATAATCGATTA
>NZ_DAMALV010000046.1:1373-15105 GCF_032069585.1 Moraxella sp. CTOTU48268 | reverse complement strand
TAAGCGATAGTGTTTATAGTGTGAATCATCAATAATATCTCTTGTTATTGTTGAAGAATAGAACCGCTAATTATATGTCAGCGGTTTTTTCATATTAGAAATTCCTAAGTACTAATTCATGGGTGCTTATTGGAATAGCTTTTTAATAAGTCGTCAAACAACATACATATTGTAATTTTATGATAAAGTAAACAATTATCAATATTCTAAAAAGTGTTCGTTTTTTAGACAGATGAGATTTAATTAAAAATGTTGCAAAAAATCCCTTAAAGTATTATTTTTCGGTTTTCTGTGCTAACCTCCTTATAAACTTACGTAGTAATCCCGTCAATTAAATATCAAACAAATGTATTCAATATTATATTTGACCCGAATTCTATGCTGATCCTTATCACGCAATATGCTAAGGCTTACACAAAAATTCTTGCAATCTCAATTGTTAAATTTACATTTTAAGCCGATAGCCAACGCCAACCTCTGTTAAGAAATGCTTAGGTCGTGAAGGATTGTCTTCAAGCTTTTGTCGCAAATTTGACATAAAAATTCGCACATAATGCCCTTGGTCTTGGTGCCCTTTACCCCACACTTCATCAAGGATTTGCTCATGGGTGAGCACACGCTGAGAATTGCGAATCAGTACTGAGAGTAAGCGATATTCAATGGGCGTTAAATGCACAACCTCACCATTTTTACTCACCTCACGTTGACTAGTATCAATACAAATATCACCCATTTGAACGATAGCATCATTGTCTTGGTTATTCTGGTAACGACGCAGCAACGCATTCACCCGCGCTAACAACTCCCCCATACTAAAGGGCTTTGTTAGATAATCATCCGCTCCGTAATTAAGCGCTTGTATCTTATCTTGCTCATTACTACGTGCGGATAAGACGATAATGGGCAGTTTTGACCAAGTACGGATATCATTGATAATCTCAAGTCCATCACTGTCTGGCAAGCCTAAATCAAGAATAATTAAATCAGGGCGACGTGTTGCCGCTTCGATAAGGCCTCGTTGCCCAGTTTCTGCGGTATAAACGACCCATGCTTCGTCTTCTAATACTTTTTTAATAAAACGGGCAATATGGGGCTCATCTTCAATGATTAAAATCGTTTTCATAGGTTCGTTATCTAGGTCGGTAAATTCTCATAATCTGAGGGTGAATTAATCGAAATATGCGATTGATTATGTAATTGGCTAGCAAACTGTCGTTGTTCGATTTGGCTAGGTTGAGGTAGTTCTATGGTAAAACATGCCCCATGCGGTACCACATTGGTGACGCTCAGCGTGCCCCCCAAACTTTTTACCAGTTCACGACTTAAGGCTAAACCCAGCCCTAAACCGGTTACTGTGCTTTCTTGATTACCACGAGTAAAGCGTTCAAAAATCTTAGCTTGCATCTCAATGGGTACACCATCACCGGCATCAATAACATTAATTTTAAAATGATTTTGGCTGTCTGATAGTGCTTGAATATGAATGGGTGACCCTAACGGTGAGTAATTAATGGCATTGGTGAGTAAATTATTAAGAATTCTTGCCAATAATAATTCATCGGTATAGATAAATTGTAGGGCGTCTGGAATATCCACAATGATATCTCGAGTGCCAAGAGCAAACTCTAATTGAGTTAATATTCCACCAATCAATTCTTCAAGGCTAATCCATTGTTTATTAACGCTTATACCGCCTGATTGCAGTGACGCATAATCTAAAATATTGACCACCAAACGTCCAATGGCCCTACTTTGCTGTTGGATATCTAATGCTAGTTGATGCTGTTCTTGCTCAGTTTGTGTTAGTTGCAATAAACTTTCAGCGAGCGTGGATAATACCGCAAGCGGTGTGCGAATATCATGGGACAATGCCGATAACAGCGTTCCTCGCAGCTGCTCTGATTTTACTTGAATCACCGCTTCTTGAGCAACTTTTGCCAAATAAATTCGCTCCAATGCCAAGGCAATTTGGGCAACTGCCACATCTAAAAAACGCTGTTGTTCAGGCTGATTAAAATAACTGGTATCTTTGGGCAAGACGGCAATTACCCCTAATACTTGCCCTGAAGCTGCCAGTGGACGGTATTGCATTTTGTTCGCCGTAAGCGTGTTGGTGCCAAATCCTGCAAGCTGATTATGGTCATATACCCACTGCGTCACTGCCCAATCAAATTCTGACGGTACGGCGGTATCACTCACCAAGTTTAACCGACCTTGATTGTTGGGCGTGACAACTAATGCATAACTGGCTAAATGTTGTAATAACCACAGCGTCGCATGGTCAGCAATCTGTTCAGTTTTACGTGCCGCACTTAAGCCTTGGCTTAATTCACTTATCGATTTGGCTTGGAGCTCACGACGACGAGCGGATTGGGCTTGAAACCGTAACCCAACCGCTAAGTTATTAATTAATAAGGAGACGACAATCAACACCCCAAAGGTCAATAGATATTGTACATCGCTTACAGAAAAAGAAAATTTTGGCTCAACAAAGAAAAAATCAAAGCTTAATACGCTAACGATAACCGCAAAAATCCCAGGAAAACGACCGAAACGTACCGAAACAAACACGATTATCAGTAAGTACAGCATTAAAACATTAGCTAAATCCAGCCATTGGGTGAGTTTAGCAAGTGAGGCAGTGACCAACGTACAACCCACGGTTGCGACCAGATAGCCCCTTACGTTATGGTTTGCCCATAACTCTTGATAATTCGGCGTTTTGCTAATAAGAGAAGCTGATGTATTCGGGGTGGTGTCAGCCACTTGATTAACTATGATTAAGTCAAGCTTGGTGTCTTGTTTACCGATTTGCTCGATCAAAGAATTTCGCCAACACCCCAATTTGGGTCGTTGTTGTCCAATAACAATGCGTCCAATATTAAACTGATGGGCATAGCTCGTCAGTCCTTCAGCAACACTATTGGCGGTAATAATCTGGGTCGTTGCCCCCATGTCTTCCGCCAAACGTAGGGCATCTAAGATTTTTTGCTTATTTTTGGAAAGGTTAGATGGGGTTTCCACATGGGTCACATACCATTTGGTATGCAAGCTACCCGCAAGTCTAGCAGCATGGCGAATCAGGCGTTCATTATTACCAGTACTACTTAAGCCGACTAATAGTTGGTCTGTGGTGTTCCATATTGGTGAAATCCGTGCCTGTTTACGATAATTGCGCATATCGGTATCAACACGGTCAGCAGTACGACGCAGTGCCAATTCACGCAAGGCTATCAGATTGCCTTTGCGAAAAAAGTTTTTTACTGCATTTTTGGCTTGATTGGGCAAATATACCTTGCCTTCCTCTAACCGTGTTAATAGTTCATCGGCAGGCAAATCGACCAACACCACTTCATTGGCAGCATCAAAAAACCAATCCGGTAGTGTCTCTCGCACCGCTATGCCGGTGATTTGATTGACCACATCATTAACACTTTCTAAATGCTGTACATTTAAAGTAGTATAAACATTGATGCCTGCATTGATTAGCTCTTCCACATCTTGCCATCGCTTAGGATGACGGGAAGTCGGCACATTGCTATGGGCCAGTTCATCAACCAACAGAATATCTGGGTGAATCGCTAAAGCGGCATCGATATCAAATTCTTTAAGGGTTTGTCCTCGATAGTCAATTTGCTTGAGTGGTAAAATCGTTAAGTCTTCGAGCAAAGCAGCGGTTTCGCTACGTCCATGCGTTTCCACAATGCCGACAAGTACGTTAAAGCCCTGAGCTTGGGCTTGTCGTGCTGCCATCAGCATATCGTAAGTTTTACCCACACCTGCTGATGAGCCAAAGAAAATCTTGAGCTTGCCTCGGGTCGTGGTCAACGTCTCTGCCTCAATTTGATTGAGCAGCTCATCAGGGTTGGGGCGGTTATCAGTCATGCCTTACTCTTACGCTTACTTTATTATTGTGACTTAGCCAGTTTATCTAAAGCCACGTTGACTGCCAAGACATTGACAACCGGCTCACCTAAAACGCCAAATAGTGGGGCTTGGGTATTATCACGAATGGCTTTTTTAACCGTATCTACGCTAATGCCTCGTTGTTTGGCAATACGACCCACTTGCCATTCAGCAGCTGCAGGTGAGATATGGGGGTCAAGACCACTGGCAGAGGTAGTCACCAAATCAAGCGGTATTGGGGCGGTATTGGTGGGGTCGCTTGATTTTAATTTGCTAACGGCGGCTTGCACATTTTTCGCCAGCTCAGGGTTTAGAGGACCTAAGTTACTGCCCGTTGAAGCTTTAGCATCGTATTTCGCCGCTGACGGGCGTCCCCACAGATATTTAGGGTCATCAAAGTTTTGCCCAATTAGGCGTGAGCCAATCGTTTTACCTTGGCTATCTTTATATAGACTACCATTGGCTTGCGTTGGCATCATCAGTTGCGAGACAGCGGTCATCCCCAGCGGATACAGCACCCCTAGAATCATGCTTAAGATGATAAACAACAGCAATGCCGGTTTTAGCATGGCAAATTGAATGGCAGATTGGTTGTTATTATCGGTATAGATTGTCGTATTCATCGTATTTTCCCTCAGGCTATGCCAAATGCAAGGTGTTTAAAATCACATCAATCACTTTAATCCCAATAAATGGCAGTATTAATCCACCTAAGCCGTAAATTAACAGGTTGGTGCGTAGCAACGTCGCTGCTTTGGCAGCACGGTATTTCACGCCTTTTAACGCCAGTGGAATCAACGCAATGATGATTAACGCATTAAAGATGACGGCAGATAAAATGGCACTGGTTGGGCTACCTAAATGCATGATATCTAAAACTTTTAACGCAGGGTAAGTGCTGGCAAAGGCAGCAGGAATAATGGCAAAATATTTTGCCACGTCGTTGGCAAGGCTAAAAGTCGTTAAAGCACCACGGGTCATTAGCATCTGTTTGCCTGTTTGCACCACTTCAATAAGTTTGGTGGGGTTGGAATCTAAGTCCACCATATTCGCCGCTTCTTTTGCCGCTTGGGTACCACTGTTCATGGCAACAGCCACATCGGCTTGTGCCAAGGCAGGGGCATCATTAGTACCGTCACCAGTCATGGCAACCAGTTTACCTTGCTCTTGGTAACTACGAATACGAGCCAGTTTTTGCTCTGGGGTGGCTTCTGCCATAAAATCATCAACGCCTGCTTCTGCGGCAATCGCAGCGGCGGTTAAGGGATTGTCTCCAGTAATCATCACAGTACTAATGCCCATGCTACGCAGTTCAGCAAATCGCTCTTTAATGCCTGTTTTTACAATGTCTTTTAGCTCAACCACACCCAGTACTTTTTTACCATCGGCAATGACGAGTGGCGTACTACCACGGCGAGCGACTTCTTCGACTTGGTGTTTGACGTTGTTTGAAATGATGCCACCTGCCTGTTCAACCCAGCGAGCAATGGCATCAAAAGCACCTTTACGAATCTGTCGGCCGCCAATATCGGTACCACTCATACGAGTTTGGGCAGTAAATTCAATCGCTTCGTAAGGCCGAGTTTTAAAATTAGCATCAGTCAAATTAAACTGCTGTTCCGCCAGTTTAACAATACTGCGTCCTTCTGGGGTTTCATCGGCCATTGAAGCAAGCATCGCTGTTTCTGCCAATTCACTGGCAGTAATACCTTGTGCTGCCACAAACTGCGACGCTTGGCGATTCCCGTAAGTAATGGTGCCTGTTTTATCGAGCATTAACACATCGACATCGCCTGCGGCTTCGACCGCACGCCCTGAGGTGGCAATCACATTGGCTTGCATCATACGGCTCATCCCAGCGACGCCAATGGCTGATAACAAACCGCCAATCGTGGTCGGGATTAAACAAACCAGCAATGCCACCAAAATCACCAGCGACGTTGGAATACCTTGACCTGACGCTTTGACGGCAAATTGTGAAAAAGGCAGTAACGTGACGCACACCATTAAAAAGATAAACGTTAACGCCACCAATAAAATGGTTAACGCAATCTCATTGGGCGTTTTACTGCGTTTTGCCCCTTCGACGAGTGAAATCATACGGTCTAAAAAGCCTTGTCCAGCCGCTTGGGTAATACGAATGATGAGCCAGTCTGACAATACCCGAGTCCCACCCGTCACCGCATTAAAGTCGCCACCGCTTTCGCGAATCACAGGGGCTGACTCTCCCGTAATCGCTGACTCATCCACCGAGGCTAAGCCTTCAATCACCTCACCATCGGCAGGAATCACTTCACCGGCTTCCACCAATACGATATCGTCCTTATCCAATTCTGTGGCAAGCACGGTCATGGTGGCAGTACGGTCTTCGATATTAAGGAGTTTACGGGCTTTGACGTCTTGACGAGCCTGTTTAAGGCTAGCGGCTTGCGCTTTGCTACGTCCTTCTGCCAAGGCTTCGGCAAAATTGGCAAACAAAATCGTAAACCATAGCCAAAGGGTTACGCTCAAATCAAAGCCAAACTCTGAGCGATGTTCGGGGAAAATTAAGGCTTGAATCGTTAGTAACGTGGTTAAAATACTGCCCACATACACCACAAACATCACCGGATTACGCCACTGTACTTTAGGGTTTAGTTTAGCAAACGTTTCTTTTAACGCAGGTTTGACCAATTCAGGGGCAAACATGCTTTGTGGTGTTTTTTTATGATGAGGTTCATTCGGCTGATGGTTTGTATTTATGGGCTGATTAGGACTAATAGTTTGTGTCATGATAAATTCCTTTAATTTGAGTGTGCGACGGCTACTGGTGCATCCAGATTTGCTCAATAATTGGGCCGAGTGCTAACGCTGGGATAAAAGTCAAAGCCCCAACCAATAACACCGTGCCGATAAGTAGCCCAACAAATAGTGGTGTAGTGGTTGGTAGCGTACCGTTATTGACAGGTAATCGTGGTTTTTTCGCCAGTGAACCTGCCAATGCCAGTACGGGTAAAATAACCCCAAACCGACCTACCAGCATGGCAATCCCCAACATCACATTATAAAAAGGAGTATTGGCACCCAGTCCTGCAAAGGCAGAACCATTGTTGTTTGCCGCCGAACTAAACGCATATAAAATCTCACTAAAGCCATGAGCAGATGGGTTAAATACCCCGGCTTGACCTGTCTCCGTCATCACACTAATCGCTGTACCGATGAGTACTGTCAACGGTGCAGCAAGCAGTCCTAATACCACCATTTTCATCTCATACGGTTCGATTTTTTTGCCCAAATATTCAGGGGTACGACCAATCATCAGTCCTGACACAAACACCGCCAAGATTGCGAACAACAACATGCCATAGAGACCGGCACCGACACCGCCAAATACCACTTCACCTAGCTGCATTTGGAGCATGGGAGCCAGACCGCCCATGGGGGTAAATGAGTCATGCATGGCATTGACGGCACCACACGACGCCGCCGTGGTAATAGTCGCAAACAGGGAAGACGCGACGATGCCAAAACGGGTTTCTTTACCTTCCATATTGCCGCTCATATCAGGCGACACCAGACCACTCACTTGGTTAGCCAACCAAGGGTTGCCTGCCAATTCACTGCTGACAGTGAGCCAATACATGCCTAAAAACAACAGCGTCATCGCCGACAAAATCACAATACCTTGACGCAGATTGCCACTGATTTTTCCTAAGCAGAAACATAACGCTGTTGGAATTAAGAAAATGGCGAGCATCTCAATAAAGTTAGAAAGTGCAGTAGGATTTTCAAACGGATGTGCTGAGTTGGCATTAAAAAAACCGCCACCATTCGTGCCTAACATTTTAATCGCTTCTTGCGAGGCAACAGGTCCTAGGGCAATATTTTGGACTGCCCCTTGTAATGTGCTGACACTGACAGTTGATGATAAGGTTTGAATCACCCCTTGGCTTACTAATAACAACGTAATAACGATGGCAATGGGCAACAAAATATACAGATTGCTTCGCCACAAATCGACCCACGCATTGCCAATACCTTGGGCGTTTTTACGGGTTAACCCACGTATTAACGCGAACGCCACCGCAATCCCGGTTGCTCCTGATAAAAAGTTTTGCAATGACATACCTAGCATTTGGGTCAGGTAGCTCATGGTAGATTCACCACCATAGCTTTGCCAGTTGGTATTGGTCATAAAGCTGACAGCAGTGTTAAACGCTGAATGCCAAGTGGGTGCGGAAAATTTTTCTGGATTGAGCGGTAAAATGCCTTGTAGCAATTGCAACCCGAATAATGCCACTAAACCAATGATATTAAATAGCAAAATTGCTATGGCGTACTGTTTCCAGTTCATCTCACCACTGAGTTTGCCGTGATTGTCCACGCCTAACATCCCAAAAAGGGAAAACCAGCGTTGTTCATTGGCAGATAAAGGGGCTTGCATCCGCTTCACCATAAATCCTGCTAACGGATAGGCAAGCATAAATAATACCCCAAGGTATAAAAGGACTTGAATGAAGGCAGAGGAAGTCATTAAAACTCCTCCGTTTTGATAAGGACGTACACCAGATAGATAAATAACCCGAGTGCCATCAACCCTGCTAACGCTTGCATAGCCAACTCCTTGATAAATTAAGCATAAAATTTGTCAATGCTTATTATTACCAAGAAGCTTGTAAATTTGCCGTTAATTGTTAAAGTGCAGATATAAAGAAAGTGTAAAGATAGGGTTTTTAGTTTGCAGATTAGTCTTTACAATTTAATAAGCTTTACCTTGTAAATTTTAAGTCAACTCAACACTTGTTATTATTGAAAATAAAAGACCGACCTTTTAATGCGGTCTTTTGCATTCTGATATTTGGGGTCAGCACAGAATTCGAACCATATTGTACGCTAAAGAATTCAATGTTGATTTCTAGTTGTACGCTAAAGAATTCAATGTTGATTTCTAGTTGTACGCTAAAGAATTCAATGTTGATTTCTAGTACATTGTTTAATCCAAAAATTGGTCACTTAAACATTGGCTCACCATCAATGGTAGTAGATAGCTTTCCTTGCTGCCAATGGAGTCGTGGTGTATCTTCACTATGCAACTTTGAAGTTTGTCCCGAATGCTCAATGACAATGCCTTGTTGATCGATCACTGCAGTACCAATGACATACGTGTAAACATAGCTACTCTTAGCTTTGGCAGAGACACTAGGATTAAAGACACACTCTACAATTTGGTCGCCATACTGCATACGCATTTTCGGCTGTAGCGAAGCAATTGATACCGCACCATTGCTAATGGCAGAGTATACAGAGAATACGATTCCAACCCGACCACCTATTAATTTTGCAATGTCACTATTAATTTCGACTCTTTCAACACCAGGCTCGCTAGTGCTAGCGCCAGTAACATCACCCAAGTGTCTGATAAAAGGAAATTTTTCCAAAGCGCCCATTTGCTTTGGTGCATGTATATAATGCATTTTTTTCTCACCTTCAATCAAAATGCCTACCCTTAAATCTAAGTCATCGTTATCACTACAGCTATCACCATTATCCACCCAAATTGCTTCGACAATAAATGATGACTGCTGCTTTGTTAGATTCACTCTATGTGGGATATTAGGCTTATCAAGTGTAACCTTTGTTAACGAAACTTTGGTTGGTGTTGCGACATTCTGTGTCTGAGCTTTAGAAGCATCTAATGCAGGCGCTTGGCTCGATTCTGCAACTTCACCGCCATAATACTCAATCAGACTTGGTAAGCCACCATTAAATCCTTGACCAACTGCATTGAAGCGCCAAATACCGTCCTTTTTATAGCATTCCAATAGCATAATAGCGCGCTGCTGTTCAAACATATTGCCATCAAATGCAAAACTGGCTACTACCTGCCCCTGTAAGTTTAAGATGCTTATCTGGCTATTGCCAATTTGCGACATCATACCAGGTCCGTCGATCGCTAATGTCACCATCAGATGCTCAATCTTAGTGTCTAAGGCAGATAAATTAACCTCAAACACTGAGTGTTTGTCACTGTTTTTTGTCAATTTGATAGAGTTACAAGGACTAATGGGCTGATTGTAGAAAATCATATAAGCTTCATCGCTTAATCGATTTGCATGATCTAGACCAAATATTGAGACATCAATCACAAGCGAACTTGTTATATCTACTTGTAAAGAAAATGATGAGGCATTCGGCAATATATCATTGACCTTTAATTTTTGACCGCGAATCAGCTGCATAATTAGTCCTTGTTTTTTTAATTGTTGTATTTTGTAGTGGCATAGTAAACCAAGACAGCTAATAAGAGATTATAATACCTTCAGTAGAGGAATAATCTCATGACAAAAGTTAGAAATCAATACTCAGCAGAATCTAAACTTGAACTCATTAAATTAATTGAAGAACAAGGGCAAAAAGTGCCCGATGTTGCAGGACAATACAATGTTGGCAAATCAACCTTAGAAAAATGGCTACAACGATACCGTGCAGAACAATCAGGCAAACCACTCATCACAGGTAGAGCTATCACACCCGAACAACAAGAAATCCAGCGACTTAAAAAAGAAGTCGCACAGCTTAAGCTGGAACGAGACATATTAAATAAGGAGGGATAAGCGAAGCACTGCTTCGCCCCGACGCAAGGCGAGAGCTATGCTCGAGTGGGCCGCGGTGTACTTCGCAAGTCAGTCCAAATGAAGTACGCCTTTATTCAGGACAACCAACACATATGGTCTATTCGTCGCCTATGTTCTACTTTAGATGTTCATCACAGTGGCTATTACGCATGGTTAAAGCAACCTATCAGTAGAACTGCCAGAAAGCGACAACACCTATCGAGATTAATTAAACAATTTTGGCTAGAATCTGGTGGCGTCTATGGCTATCGCAAGATTCACTATGATTTGAAAGATATCGGTGAAGGTTGTGGTATCAATCGTGTACATCGACTGATGAAAACAAATGGTCTCAAATCTCAGCGTGGCTATCGTAAACCTCGGTCCTATGCAGGTACACCATCTGTTATTGCCGCAAACACATTAGCCCGACAATTTAATCCAATTGAGCCAAATCAATCATGGGTCACAGATATTACTTATATCCGTACACATGAAGGATGGCTATATTTAGCAGTGGTAATTGACCTGTTTTCACGTCTTGTGGTTGGCTGGTCTATGAAGTCAAGGATTGCAACAGACCTTATACTAGATGCATTATTGATGGCTTTGCTTAGAAGAAACCCTAAGAATAAAGTGCTGATTCATTCTGACCAAGGCAGTCAATATACTAGTCATGAATGGCAGACGTTTCTTAAGCATCATAATCTTGAAAGCAGTATGAGCAGACGAGGCAATTGCCATGATAATGCGGTTGCTGAAAGCTTCTTTCAGTTGCTAAAGCGTGAGAGAATCAAAAAGAAAATATATCTTTCAAGAGAGGAAGCTAAATCAGATATTTTTGAGTATATTGAGATGTTTTATAATTCTAAACGCAGACACGGTTCCATTGGTCAACGTTCTCCGTTAGAGTATGAGAAAAACCATCAACAGATGGTTATGTGTGTCTAGAATTTTGGTGGCTATTCACCCAGTACAGTTTACTTGACCACTACACCAGTTATATTCTAGGTTATTACAGCCAAGTTAGACCACATAGCTTCAATATTTACTTAACACCAGTCGAGAAAGAAAAACAGTTTTTTAATCAAAATCTTTTAAAGGCTGTCTAATTAAACTTGACCACTACAACTTTGGAAAAACGGTGAGCGCTATTTAAATACCAGCTTGCAGTTTGTACATTTGGCTTTCATTGCATTATTATTGAAAAGATTGTGAACAGGTTATCAGTACAGTTCACTTCATCATTACACTTTTTGTATCTCAAATGTTCAATACAGCTAATTAATATCTCAGATCGAATTAATTTAGCAACATCCACAGTAGAAAACTTTTGTTGGTGAGCCATATTTTTTGGCATTGGTAAAGTAATTTTAAGTGAACGATCGTGCACACAAATGCTAGGTTTAACCTATTTTAATAAAGTATGGACTGATAAAATAGTTATTTAATTTATATAACACTATCAAAGATAATAGGTTTCATATGACTTCAGCCCATGATAACTCTTTTGAAAACAACTTTAATAAACCCTGGTTCGCCACTTATCAGTGCTACGGTATTTCGCCCAATATCCACATGCCTAACAAGGATACCTCTCTCATCGATATCCTTGAAAAAACGATGCAGAATCATCCTAATCGCATCGCAAGTCTCAGTATGGGTCGAGCTTTTACTTACCGCGAACTGGATTTGACCAGTCGAACCGTAGCTGCTTATTTGCAAGAGTTAGGATTAGTCAAAGGGGATAAGGTCGCGATCATGCTGCCGAACGTGATTCAATATGCAATTGTTGCAATCGCTGTATTGCGTGCAGGGCTGATATTAGTCAATGTCAATCCGCTTTATACTAGTCGCGAACTTGAGCATCAACTTCAAGATGCGGACGCCAAAGCCATTTTTATCTTAGAAAATTTTGCCCATACCTATCAAGCCATATCGCCTACCTTGGTCGAGTATGTGATTATGTGTCGCGTGGGCGATATGCTAGGTAAAGTTAAAGGCACGCTGGTTAATTTTGGAGCAAAATATATCAAAAAAATGGTACCTGATTGGCAGATTAAGCAATTTTCTTGGTTTAGCGACGTGCTTAAATCCAACCCTGCCTTGTATCAGCGTCCTGATCTGACCTTAGAAGATACCGCATTGCTGCAATATACAGGCGGTACCACAGGGGTAGCCAAAGGTGCTATGCTGACTCACGGGAACTTAATTGCTAATATTTTACAAATTGATGCCTTAGTCGACACGAGTTTTACCCAAGAAGAGCGCGAACGAGAACATGTGATATTAACCGCTTTGCCTTTATATCATGTGTTTGCCTTTACCATATGCTGCTTATACGTTTTTAGAATGGGTTACACGCAATTGTTAATTGCCAATCCACGCGATTTAGACGCCATGGTAAAATATATTAATCGCTATTCACTGACCTTTTTTATTGGGATTAACACGTTATTTAATGCCCTGGTACATCACCCGAAATTTAGGGAAGCTGACTTTGCTAAATTAAAGGTTACGATTGCTGGCGGTATGTCAGTCAATAGTAATGTCGCTGAAGAATGGCACAGAATCACGGACACTATCATTGTTGAAGGCTATGGCTTGTCAGAATGTTCCCCTGTGGTGGCGTTTAACCCCATTCGTATTGAACATTTTACGGGCAAAATTGGGATCCCTGCTTCCTCAACGGATGTGGTATTGCTCGATGATGATGAGAGACCTGTGGCACTGGGTGAACGCGGTGAAATTGCCGTTAAAGGCCCTCAAGTCATGAAAGGCTACCACAATGCACCTACTGAAACGCTCACAGCTTTTAGTAAGACAGGCTATTTTAAAACAGGTGATATTGGGGTTATGGATGACAAAGGCTTTATTAAGCTCGTCGACCGTAAAAAAGAGATGATATTGGTTTCAGGTTTTAATGTCTATCCTAATGAAATCGAAGAAGTCATCATGCAACACCCTGATATTCTTGAATGCGGCGTTATTGGGGTGCCGAGTGATTCTAGTGGCGAAGTACCTAAAGTGTTTGCAGTTCGTAAAAATAGCCAATTAACCGAACAAGCCCTACTTAATTATGCCAAAGAGAATCTAACAGGCTACAAACGCCCACGAAAAGTCGAGTTTGTTGACAGTTTGCCCAAATCTGCGGTGGGCAAAGTGCTACGTAAGGAGTTAAGAGCGTTAGAGAAGAAGGAATAAAATAGTAGGTAGCGGTATAGGGGTCAACT
>NZ_DAMALV010000046.1:0-1363 GCF_032069585.1 Moraxella sp. CTOTU48268 | reverse complement strand
CACCATCACTGCCTGTGATGGGTTTACCAGATTGAATAGCTTTTAACGAAGCCTTAAAAGCTATTCAATCTGGTAAACCCATCACAGGCAGTGATGGTGTCCTTGCGCCGCTCATAAAGCAACTCACCGAAGCGGCACTATCCGCTGAAATAGACAGCTACCTTGAACAAAGTCCCAGTAGCAATCGCCGTAACGGCTACAGCAAAAAGACCGTCAAATCAGCCGTTGGTAGCTTTGAGCTTGAAACGCCACGTGACCGTAATGGGGAATTTGAACCTGAGCGAGGAAATAGCGAAGCATCGCTTCGCCCGAGTGCAAGACGAAGGCTATGCCTGAGTGACTGGTTAAAAAGCACTAAACCAAACTCACCCCTGAGATTGATAACCGAATTCTATCGCTGTTTTCGCATGGCATGAGCTATGGGGCAATCAAAGATCACATTGCTGAGATTTATCAGCTTCCACCATCAGTAGTATCACAGACCAGCTTATCCCACAGCTTAAAGCATGGCAATCCCGTCCTTTGGACAGCGTCTATCCGTTTGTCTGGCTCGATGCCATCCACTACAAGGTTAAAGACGAAGGGCGCTATGTCAACAAAGCGGTTTACACGCTGTTAGCACTGAACACCGAGGGTCGCAAAGAACTCATTGGGCTATACTGCTCTGAAAGCCTACTCGAGCATAGCTCTCGCCTTGCGCTCGGGCGAAGCGATGCTTCGCTATTTCCTTGCTCAGGCGCAAACTACTGGCTGTCGGTACTCACTGATTTGCACAATCGTGGCGTACAAGATATTCTGATTGCCTGTGTCGATGGCTTAAAAGGCTTCCCTGAAGCCATACAGGCTATCTTTCCTAATACCGAGGTACAACTATGTGTGATTCACCAAATCCGCAATAGCATTCGCTATGTGGCAAGTCGTGACCAAAAAGCCTTTATGCGGGATTTAAAGCCTGTCTATAAGGCAGTTAATAAAGATTCGGCTGAGCTGGCGTTGGATGAGCTTGATAGACTATGGCGCAGTAAATACCCTGCTGTCATTGCTTCTCGGCGAGATAAGTGGCATTTGCTGTCTGCTTATTTTAAGTACCCTGACGCTGTGAGAAAGCCAATCTATACGACCAATGCGGCCCCAGCAGTGCATCGCCAATTTCGTAAGTTGACCAAGACTAAGGGAGCGTTCCCAAATGAAACTAGCTTGCTTAAGCTCTTGTATGTTGGTATGTTAAATGCCTCAGAGAAATGGACGATGCCAATTAACAATTGGGGGCAAACGATGATGCAATTATCTATCCATTTCCCTGGTCGGTTAGATGCTGTAATGAGCCTCTAATTTAATTTATCCTGACACAGAATTTTGAACG
>NZ_DAMALV010000045.1:0-17729 GCF_032069585.1 Moraxella sp. CTOTU48268 | reverse complement strand
GGTAATGCGTTCTATTCAATTACTTTAAAGTTAGGTAGGCATAACTAAATCTGATTGATGCATGCTGAAAAAAACGGAAGAAAATATTTGGTAACCTAGAATACTAAACAGAAGTTTATCGTGACTAAGAAAAGAATACAGTTAAACATTCAAAGCTGAAGCCATCGTCAAAGTCAAATAAAATAACAGTAATATCAATCTACCAAGTTTTTTTCTCCATTGTTGACAGCAGAGGTCACTAGTTACCCCATACCTCATCAGCAATCTCTTTAATTAAATCGAGTTTTGCCCATTGAGCTTCTTCAGTCAAAATATTACCTTCTTCGGTTGAGGCAAAACCACATTGGGGGCTTATACATAACTGGTTAATATCTACAAACTGGGCTGCTTCTTTAATCCGCTCAATAATAACGTTTTTGTCTTCCAAGTCGCCTGTTTTTGACGTGACTAGACCTAGTACAACTTGCTGATTTTTGATATGTTGTAACGGTGCAAAATCTCCCGCGCGTTCACTATCATATTCCAAGAAAAAACCATCTACTCTGCAGGTACCAAACAACACCTCAGCAATAGGCGCATAACCACCTTCAGAGAACCAAGTTGAACGAAAATTACCACGACAAATATGCATGGTAATTTGCATATCATCAGGTTTGGCATCTACAATACGATTGAGTACCGTCACATAATTTTTAGCAACTTTATCTAAATCAATACCACGAGCCTCAAATTCCGCTCGTTTATCGAGCGAGCAAAACTGCCCCCAACTTGTGTCATCAAGTTGTAAATTACGTAGACCTAATGCATAAAATTTGTTTAACGCTTTAATGTATGCGTTAGTAATGTCATCAAATAGCTGGCTTTCTTCTTGGTAAAGGTCAATCGGTTGGTAATTTTCATCACGTATACAAGCCAATAAGTGCAGCATACTAGGTGATGGGATGGTGAATTTTGTTGGGTAATTACCCGCACAATCTTTTAAAAGTTGATAGGCTTTGACAAAGGGATGGTCGTCACTAAAGTCGATTTTACCCACAATGGCAATGGTGTTACCCTTAGGTTTCGCACCCTTAAACGCAACAGGAAATTTTTCAAGGCTAATCATCTCAATGCCATCTAGCCCCGCTAAAAAATCTAAATGCCACCACACACGGCTAAATTCACCATCGGTCACGGCGTGCAGTCCATGGCGTTTTTGTAGATTCACAAGATTTTGAATTTCGTCTTTTAGGATTTTGTCAAATGCGGCTTGGTTGATTTTGCCAGTTTGCAATTCGGTTTTGGCATTTTTTAGCGCGTCAGTGCGTAAAAATGACCCTACTACATCGTTACGATATGGCGCTTGGGTTCGTGGAGTTGCCTGCGCAAATATTTGGCTCATAGTTGATTCGCTTTTGTTAAAAAACTTGAAGCGTCACTATAAGAGTTTTTAGCTAATGAGACAAACGCTGATTTTTCAAGGTAGAATGAATTGCGTTTAATGTTTTGACTACTAAACTGTGGGTTTGTTAATACGTCTTAAGCATCCGTGCAGTTTTACTTACTTTAGTCACTGGCTTGTTTTACATTCAAGGAAGTATATTTTATCCTATTACGACAGCACTATTGTTAACTGATTCATCTTCAAACTCAACTTGTCTAATACTTGTTATGTTAAAATAATATTTTTAAAATCAATTAGTTGCCTACTAAATTTTCAATACTATTAAGTATTATAATGAAAAATAACCTTGTAAATTCCTCCGTTTTCTTCAGCATATATCAGTCAAGTCGTTGTAGCCATGTTAATACCGTATGGTTAAACAGTGTGGGTTTATCGACAGTAACCCAATGTGATGTCTTAAACCCGCTCACCTGATTGTTAGGTTGCTGCGTGATTTTAACAAGCCAAGCTTCAGAGTGAAACATGGTAGGTTTTTGTGTGCCATAGACGAACAGGTAAGGACAGGTAAAGTTAATCGATTGTAAGTTTTTAAAACCGCCCTTTGCCTTTGTCCACGCCACATAATAAGGGTAGCCCATATTCGCATGGATCGTCTGAGATGCCGCAGGTGCTCCTAGGACTTTGCCTACTGTTCTGGCTATTTTATTACCAATGCTACCATTTAAACGAAAACCAATCACTAATGGCAGCTGATAGCCTGCAATCACCAGCTTATCTTTAACAGTTAAACTAGCATTAAACTCTTCACTATAGGCATCACCCACATCAATGCCAATTAAGCGGCTGACTTTCTTTGGATAACGTACCACATATTGATAGCCATAAATAGCACCCCAATCATGTACCATCAATATCACCGGCTTGTCAGGGCTGACATAGTCAATCACTTGACGAATGGTATCAATGATGTCTTCTAATGAAAACACCTTGGGGCGAGCCTGTGGCTCATCAAATAGAGGCAGCGTAAAGGTGACGCAACGATAGTCATTTTTAAAGAAAGCCACTTGGTTTTGCCACAGTGCTTGGGTATCGGGCCAACCATGTATCATCACCAAAGTTTGTTCGCCATTGCCGTCAATACTACCGTTGACACCTGCTATATGAAAAGTCGTTGCCATAATTTTCCTAATTGATTGAATAGGTTAAATTTTTTATGTACTGACCATACAAACACAAATAAAGGAAATAAACAAATTTTTGAATGTTTTTATGAATATTTTAGACTTAGAACTTAATTCAATTTCACTTCACCCATCTTTGATTATGTTAAATACCAATCTTTCTTGTCTCACATTATCTCATTCTAAATCTTGGTACGTTATCATTTTTGCGCTCTTTTGGCAGCGTTTTAACTTCATCTTTGAGCTCATTATACCAGCCCAAACTCTGTGGACGGCTATTAACATAATCGGTTTTCTGTGGAGGCGATAATGGCTGCTTGGTCTCAGTATTGATTTTAACCACATTGCTAAATTGATTGCTTAGGCTATTAAATAATCGTTTGAGTAAATTGATGATCAACTCAATAATTGCTTTAACTGCATTGTGTAACTGGTTAAATCCGACTGCAACTTTGTCAATTCGCTCACTTTGTCCACTAAATCCGTTTTTAACGTTTCCAGCTCGCTGATTAAGCTTTCTAAGCTTTGCTGCTCGCTGTTGCTCTGCGATATACTGCTCTGTAATGTCTTTATCGAAGCCTTTAAATCTGTCAGTGACTTTTCGAACTCGCTTTCGTCGACGATTTGTATAACATCCAAGCGGGTCAAGGTTGATTGGATCTTGTCTTGTAAGCGCTGAAATTCTTCTCGTCCTTTTTGCAGTGTTGCTATTTCGGCGGTCTGTAGCTTGCTTAATTCGTCCAAGTATTGGGTTATCTGCTGGTTGTGCATCTCGGTCTTTTGGTTTACTTGCTCGGTTAGGTGAGTTAATAGCTGTTGATACAAGCTGGGCAACATCAATTCCAGATGTTTTTGTACCATCTTGTCGATTGTCTGCGGTTGCTGCTGCTTGAGTTGGTTGAGCGTCTGGCTCACTTGGCTGTACAAATCGCTCGACAGCTTGTTTAAGCTCTCGGTAATGAGTTGCTGGGTGGTAATGGGTTGCATGGTTATTTTTCTCTAATTGGGACGGTAATACGGGTTTTGGCTGATAAATAAAGTCGGATAGCCAAAACCGTTGTTCTGACACACGGCGTTTTTTGGATTTTTGGGAGTAATATTGATACCACCACCATACACCGCCTGGATATCCGTAAGGGCTTGGGCTTGATATTGAAGTGGTGTACGATGGATTTGTTGGTTGAGTAAGGTCAATTCCTTTTGACTTTGGTCGACCAAGATCTTGGTCTCTTGCCAATCCTTGTACTGGCTGTAATTCATCAGAGTCAGAATCAGCATCAGCAGTATCAATCCCCCCAATAGGCTGCCCATCACGATTCCTAGGCGCAGTTTGTTGCGTGCCATTTGCCCAATCAGCGCCCTGCTCTGTTGTTGGCTGTCCTCGATAGCTTCGATATCCGCTTGATGATTCGCCTCCATCTGCGCCCGTAGGGTTTGTTGCTGCTGTTGGTGATGCTGCAGGGTGGTTTTTGTCTCGTTGGTTATGGCTTGACGCAGTTGATTGCCCTGCTCCGTCAGGTGAGTTTGAATGCGCTGATAATCGTCGCTCGTCTGCTGCTTGAGCTGATCCATTTGCTCCAACATCCCAAGCAAGGCCTGTTTGGCGCTCTCCAAGGTCTGACAGGTTTGATTGAGCCAGCTTTGATGCTGCTTTAGATGGCTGTCGCTTAAGTTTTGACTGCTGTCTTGATAACGCTCGAGCAGCGCGCAAATTTTCGTCATACCGCTGATAATGTCGTTCTCGACGTTTTTCAAGCTCGCTTGGAAAAATTGTTTCTGCTGTTCTAAGCTGGTCTTCTCTTGTTCCTGTTGGGATTGGATTTGCTGCTTGGTTTGGGCCTGTGCGTTGTGCAATGTAGCTAATAATGGATTGGGTGACGTCTCGCTCATAAATGACACCTTTAAGTTTTATATTTTTTTTGGTGGGGTCAGGGTTTTTAATACTGATACTGTCTTTGCCTCTGCGAGAGATTTCGAAACCGAAGTCTTCAAGCAATTTTGCAACGTCATCTTGACAGGTTAAAGGCTCGTCGGTTTGTTGTCGCAATGCCGCTTGGGTTAGTACCACATCGGTGAGTTGTTGTTTAAAATCCTCAATGCTTTGGTAGTGTTTGAGCTTATCGATAATTTTTTGCTTATTCGACTGATCCCAGTCTTTCAACAGATTTGGACCAATACTGGGAGTCACATCCCGACGGTTTTCTAAATCAGAAGGATTGATAAAACCATACTTATCATTGGTCAAATTTTTCCAGCTATTAACAAGGCTCAAATCACGATTGTGATAATAGACTTGTAGATGATTGCCCGATACCAACTCGACATTCGGAAAGACAAAGTTAAGCTCGACCCGACCTTTATCGGTATGTTCAACCCAATAACTGGTGTATTGATGCGGTTCAAGACCAACAAACATCATGGCTTCAAAGTCGGCCATGATGTCAAACTTTTGAGCTTCGGTGAGTTTGTCATCTTCATGAAAGCTTAGACAGCCTGAGGTATAAACTTTGGCAAATGGTAAGCCATTAATAATCTCAGTGACCTCATCAGGATCACCTAACAATACACGCGCTTTTTCACGAGGTCGATCGTTGGTACCCAGTAGATAATTTTTAACGGCACTGCCCCCTAATGTGCGTCTATCATCATCGGTGCCACCTCGCTTGAAAAATTTTAGCAGCATTTCATCATCCAATCACATGATTATTTAGATTGCCATTGTTTATGGGTGAACTTTCTATTGGGTTATCCTTGGCAGAGTCATTTGCTTCAGTCGTAACATCCTCATCTTCAACTGCCCTAAAATAATTTTCTGGCACTTGGTACTGGGCTTTTAACCTAGCCAATTGTTCAGCCATATTATCAATGGCTAGTGCTAAATTTAGGGTATCAATCGGACGTTTGGCATTGGCTTGCTCGTGGGTATAACGGACGAGTTGATTTAAATTTTTACCCATAGCGTGCAGTTGTTGTAATAGTCTTGGGTCAATCGTCGGAAAATCCCGTTCACGTCTTGTCACCTTTCCCTTAGTTAAAATTGCACGAGCATAGCGAGCCAAACTCATCCCTTCAGCTTTGGCTTCGAGCATAGAAAATTCTTCGCCACTAAAGCGAATGTTAAGCCGCTTATCTCGTAGTTTTTTTGATGAGTTTTTTACCGATACTTTGTCATGGCTTTGCTTTTTTTCGGCTGATTGTGGTGCCATTTTTAGTGCCTATCTATTTTTATGAAGTCCATTTTTGGTTAAAGGGGGTTTGGGGTCTCCCCAATAAGCACCCATTTTAATCGCAACTATGTGAAGCGATAAATGGGTGCTTGGGGTTTCAAAAGGGGGTAAGCCCCCTTTGCCAGAACGCAGAGACAACCAATTTACGTTAGGAAATTTGGTGTTTCTGCATGTGCTGGCTATATCTATTTTTAACCCTTTATATTGGTTAGGTTAATAAACTGATTTTTGGTTGTCATCTCATGAAATTGATGCGGTTCTGTACCTGAGTTGGTGATAGTTTTTTAGTGAGTGATGATATTGTTTTGATAATAGCGGTTGATGTTTGATAGGGATGAGTAATTGGCGAAAATGAGCAGGATGCTTTTAGTGAGTTTGACTAAGCTGCTGAGTTTTTTTTGAGATTCTTAACGTGATTTTTCTGTTGGTGAATATTTTTTGGGATGATTTTTAATTTTTTAGTGATGTTTTTTTTGAAAAAGACAGCCAGTTCATTTTCGTTAGCTGTCTTTTTTAAGCAAGATCTTTATGTTTTTTATGATGGCATTCATAAAATGATTTGGGCGGATAAGATTTTAGAAGGGACAATCATAGTCTTTATTATAGAATTGTTCTGCTGAAAAATTGATGTCAAATGGCTGTTGGATAAATTGGTGACAGTCATCGCATATCCAATTGAATTTTTGGTTCTGATAGTTATAGTTCGGTTCGTAGATTTGTCGCATGATGTTGCACTCTCTACAATGGGTTTGGGTGTCATAGATTTTGAAGTGGCTGACCATTTCGCTAAGTAACGGTGCACTGATGTTGTAATACTGACAGATATGTGTGATGTGATCTAATTGTGATAAAGATAAATTTGCCTGTTTTATTGGCACAACGTGGTCTTAAAGTTGCCGATATTGATAGAGATTTGGATATAAGTCGTTCGACCCTTTATCGTTTGTATAACAATGATGTGATAAAAATTGATATCGATGCCATTGATAAATTATGTAAGTATTTAGATTGCGCACCAGGTGATATTATTTTGTATGTAGATGATGACGAATCCCAGCACAATAAAAAAGAGCAACCTTATTAATTAGGTTGCTCTGTTCCCTACTACATAGCTGTATTTCAGTATCATATGCCATTCAATAATCCCAATGATGACTTTTCACCATCCCCTGCCATACCGTCACACAGGCTAACGCATCGGCTGCCGCTCGGTGCGCATTGCTATGCTCTACCCCAAAATGCAAGCAAGCCTTGCTTAGGCTAAAATAACGATTGGCTTTCAGTGTGTGTTCTTTAAACAATTGCAACTTGGGTATTAGTAAAATTAGCTCTCCCCATCCACTCATATGGGTGAATGCCATAGACCTTTCATACGCTTGTACTAGAAGGTCTATTCGTGTAGATAAGTATGTAGATAATCAGGTTTATAGAAATATTACAAAATGCCATTTCGATAATTTAGTCATTTTGCCCCACCTGCCCGTGTTTTTGTTATGAAAGCAAAAAGGGTGATATTGATCTAATTGGTTAAAGATGGTATGGATTTGAGATTGCGTATCCGCTGTTATTTAGTTTTAAGTCATCAAATTTATATATAATTGGCCAAGGTCATCATAAAATCGCTAATTTAGCCATTTAACATGTTCGCTTGCGGCGTTTTAGTCGTTTCTTTAGGTTTTCGATAGTGTCGCATCATAAATTAACTACAGCTTCAATACGTTCTCGTGATGAGTCTTTATCTAAACCTAAAATCGAGTGTTTCTCACCCTCCGTTTTGTAAAAAAGTGACATAAATGGCTAATGCTTGGTTTAGATACTAATTATTATCATTGAATGAATAAATATAACCCTTATTTCGAAGATTTCAATTAGTTCTAAAGATAGATAAAAAATTAGACAATATGTTTTACTAGTTTTTCTACCTTTACAGGCTTTACGGTAGTTTTTTTTACATTAAAATCAATGTTTTATGTGCAATTAAAAGAGTTTTAGTTAGTCATTAAAAGAGTTTTAGTTAGTCATTAAAAGAGTTTTAGTTAGTCATTAAAAGAGTTTTAGTTATAATTTAATGAGCTTGTATATTTACTCTTTAAAAGGAAAGAGTTATTATTTTCTTTAAGAAAATAAGAGTGTATCGATATGGCTGACTTAGTTGTAAAAACCAATCATTTAAATACGGTGCTACAAAATTTATCGCTTGCTGAGATTAGGATTATGCAATTAGCAATAATTGATGCACGTGAGAACGGTAAAGGTCTTAATGCTAATGACCCTTTATTTATATCAGCTCAGCGATATGCGGAAGCATTTGAAACAACTACTGAAAACGGCTATCTAAGGCTTAAGGAAGCCAGTATACATCTTTTGAAACGCTATTTTAGTTTCATTAATCCAAGAAATAATCTTGTGTCAAGTAATTGGTTAAGCCAAGTCGAATATCTTGAAAACAGAGGAGGTATTGAAATTGTTTTCACCCCGGCAGTGGTTGAAGGTATTACTAGAATTGATGGGGCAATCGATTTTTTTACCAAATACTTATTAAGTAATACTATTAAATTTAAAAGTGTTTACAGTGTAAGGTTGTATGAACTTATAACGCAATTTAGAAACAAGCGTAATGGAAAAACAGACGAATTCCCGTTGGAAATTTTTAGAAAACAATTAGGTATAGAACCAAAGCAGTATCAAGGCATGAGTGATTTTAAAAAATATGTTTTAGATAAAGCTGTTGGAGAAATAAATGAACATAGCGACTTGTTAGTTGGGTACGATCAAATAAAAGACGGAAGAACAATTACAGGGTTTTGTTTTAAATTTGAAATTAAAAAGCAGAGTGTTAATAAGCAAAATAATATTGATAATAAAGCATTGTTGATAGAAAACTTAAGTGATAAACAGATTGCTAGAATTACACATAGCAAAAAATTCATATCCGATTATTCTAATATGGTTAATCCACAAAGTCCTGCTAACCAGTCGTCAAATTCTTGGATAGAGGAAATGTCTAAACGTTTGATAACTCATCCTGGTGATTTTATGAAACGTCCTTTGCAAGAGTATTTAGACGATGAACAGGCTAATAGATTTTAGTAATCGACATCAAAACTAAATAATACTAATTACTTATAAAAGGAGTTTTTGTTAGTTAAGAGTCAATTCGTCTACTAGTTACTAACCAAAACTCCTTTTATTAAAATTTGAATTTTAAGAAGAGATTAAAGTTTCGAAGAATTTTTCAATCGCTTGTTGATGTTGATCCAAAATATCATTATTAAATTCAATTGTTGTCTTATTGAGATTTTTCTTAATTTGCCCCACTTTTTTGCCATCTATTGCAAATATTTTGACGGTGCGATTACCGTTTTTAATATTATTACCTTTGTTGCCTTTTACTCTGATTTCGATTTCATTAAGTATGCCGTTCTGTTTGAGACCTTCTGTTAGTACCAAATCTAGAACCTCATTTAGTATCTCTACCATTTTTTCACTAGCTATATCATTGTTCTTAATAAATTGCCCTATCTGTTCTGCAGTTTTTGCAGTTAATAAAGTGGGAGAATTATCGAGACGTTGCTGTATCTCTAGGGGTAATTTCTCAAAAGATAATAATCGGTATAGGTCTTGGCGTGAAATACCTAGCGTATTTGCATATTCGGATTTGTTTGGAAAACCATTTTTAAAAGCTATGACAGATTTAGCGATTTCATAATCTGTTAAATCTTCTCGGTTAATATTTTCTGCCAAGGCTAATAAGCTATTTTTTTCGTCAGTGGCATCCATCACTATACAATCAATGTATGGTTTCTCTAATAATTGAAAGGCACGATATCTTCTTTCGCCTGAAATAATTTCGTACTGATTGCTTTCACCGCTTGATCTTACAATGATTGGCTGCAGTAAGCCTAGTTCTTTTATGGAGTTAGCCAAGCTCTGAAGTTCTAACTCATCAAAAACCATCCTTGGTTGGAATTTATTAGGTTTAATATTTTCGAGTGCTATTTGGACATAAGTATTAGCGCCCGTCACAAAAATATCTCTACTATTAGAACCTAAATAGTCGTTTTTTAATTTTTCTTGATCTTGTGCCGATTTTTCTGCCAACAATTTTGCAAGTTTGCTCATAAATAATCCCCATTGATATTTTTAAAATTTACTTGTTTTGTCCACTTGTGGACACATCGGAGATAAAGCCTATTTCTTTTGCCACCCATTTTGCCAAATCCCTAAATTGTCTAGCGATTGATGACTGAGTATCGATATCACTGATACTCAGATGTAGCTTTGCTGCTTGGTCGATTTTTGCACTACTCGGAATAGTAATTGGAATCACTTTACCTAGAGCAATTTCTAACTCATCGCGGATATTGCGGCACATTAATTGTCTTTCATCGTGTCTAACTAGTAGAGCACCTAATAGGTTTAAAGTTGGATTAATACGCTTTAAACTGTCAATATAGCGTTGCAATTCAACTACGCCATACATGCCATATTGAGAGCCACTAAAAATAGGGATGATGTAGTCTGTCGAACAAGCTAAAGCATTACTAGTTAAAATTTCTAAGCTAGGTGGGGTATCTAGTAAAATAACATCATATCGGTTTTTTAATTTATCAATTACCTCTACGAGAACTTCCATGGGTCTAGGTTCTCTTTCTCTAATTTTGTCCTTATCGATTGTTAGTTTTAAAGAACTGTAAATTAATGAAACGCCATCAAAATGTGTAGTGTCATGAATTGACTTTTCTATAAGGTCATCTTTGGATACAGGATTATCATAGTTAGGTATAATCAAATCTCGAATACTAATATCTATTTCACTTGGATGTTTTAAACCAATGTGAGTACTGGCATTTTCTTGAGGGTCTAAGTCGATAACTAAAACCTTCATACCAAGCTTAGCGAGTTCTGCTGATAGATGAACAGTTGTGGCGGTCTTGCCACAACCTCCTTTATGGTTTGCAATAGTAATGACTCTCGCTGATTTATTCATAATTTTTTACTCTGCCATAAGTGTCCACATGTGGACATATTTGAATTATGAATATTATAAAGTGAAAAAATGAAAAAAGCATTATAAAATATAATGCTTTATAATTAAAAATGTGTCCACATGTGGACACTATAATAATCTTTATTTGAGTATAATAAGTAACGAGTTTCAGGTAAATATACTAGCAAGATTAAATATCTATATTCGTAAACGAAGAGAAAATTAGTAAGAATAAATTACCGATACTGGTAAAAACCTAATTAACAGCATAAGATAAGGTATCTACTAAATAGTTAGTGAGTATTAACTAGGCTTGTTTTATCTTTTTCTACAATCGCTCAATCATACTAAGAGGTAATGAAAGAAAGGCTCGCAAACTGTAATCTAGTATTGAAATATCACTCGAAGTTTTTCCAAGTTCGTATATTTAGTCAAGCCAAGCAAAAAAAATGTTCGACCACTCAAGTTTTTGGAATAACTTCAGACTTGTAGAATTCATCAAGTTTCCCCTGAAATGGTTCTGACTGAGAAGCGAACTTCTCACACGATAACCTCCATCAACTCAAATGTATCAAGTGTTTTTCTTCATTATTGACAATTGACAGCAGCGGTCGAATATTTTACATTTTTTTTCAGATATTTACCTTATCAATCATCTGAAAGTAATTTACATACCTTGCCTTTGAAAAATCTGCTGTAATGCCAAGGCAGCTTCCTGCATCTGTGGTACATAGCTAAGTAGCTCATCTAAGGATTTACGGATTGTGGGACCATGAGTAAAAACCGTTGCAAAAACAGGATTATCACCATTGGGGATAGGTACTGCACAGGCGACCATGCCTGGTATAAACTCTTCATTGTCGGTCCCCACTTGTGAGTGCCGAATACTATCAATTTTATCTAGTAATATAGGCTTATCCACCAAGGTGCTTTTGGTCAATGCATGTATAGTCATGCGATTGATAATTCTGTGGCATTCATTGTCAGGCAACTGGGCTAATAACAGCTTACCGCTAGCACTTGCCCAAATGGGCACATGTGTCCCAGCGGGTAAATAAATCTGTAACGGCCAATTTGACAAGACCCGATCTACATACACCACTTCTAAGTCTTGCATAATTGCAATGCCTACTGTTTCATCAATTTGATCCGATAATTTTTGCAGAACAGACAGCCGCTCGGCTTTGTAATGACCAGTTTGCCATAAATTCATTGCAAAACTGTGGGTACGCTGACCACAGATAATTCTGCCTTGGATGTCAAATTGCAAAAATCCGGTACTTTCCAGCTGTCCGACAAGCCGATGAGCGCTTGATAAAGGAATATCTAAGGCTTGTGCCAAATCTGCAATACTTAATGGAATCTGGGAATTGGCTACAAGCTCAATAATATGTAGCACGCGTTCAACGCTGGAGCCTTTCTTTTTTTCTGTTGTCATACCGTCTCTTTTACCAAAGAATAACTATCTTAGCTGCGAAAAATATACGCCTCTGCCTTTGATGTCAACAAGGTAGGGTAAAACAGCACGAATTTATTCAATCATCGCTTGTACACTAAAAAATTCTATGATAATTTATATAATGAGAATATAATTCCCATTATATATTTTTATTACTCGCACAAGGAATGTGTATGATTAGCTTATTAGGCATATTGTTGTCTTTGTCTCTCTTGATGTATTTGGCATATAGAGGACATAGCGTTATTTTATTAGCACCGATTCTAGCTATGTTAGCTGTTGTGCTAAGTGGCGAATCCAGTACGATGTTAGGAATTTATACCCAAATATTTATGAAAGGCTTGGGTGGGTATATTGTAAGTTTTTTCCCCTTGTTCTTACTTGGTGCGGTCTTTGGCAAACTGATGGATGATTCAGGTTCAGCCTTAAGTATTGCAGAGTATTTAGTAGCGAAGCTAGGAAGCAAGCAAGCGATGCTAGCAATCGTCTTAGCATGTGCCATTTTGACTTATGGCGGGGTATCGTTATTCGTAGTAGGTTTCGCTGTCTATCCGATTGCAGCACAGTTATTTCGTAAATTAAATATACCTAAGCGGCTGATTCCAGGCGCGATTGCGTTGGGTGCTTTAACCTTTACGATGACTGCACTACCTGGAACACCCGCGATCCAAAATGCGATTCCAATGCCTTTTTTCAAAACAGATGCCTTCGCAGCACCTTTACTAGGCACGTTAGGCGGCATTATTATGTTGATTGGTGGCATGATTTGGATGAATCGGCAGGCAAAACTGGCAAGCATAAGCGGTGAAGGCTATGGTAACCACCAAGAGAAGCTACCCGTTTTAGAGCAGCACAATGTTCCATCTATTTGGGTTGCATTGATACCCATTATTCTGGTTATTCTAATCAATTTTTTGTGTACGAAATGGTGGCTGCCTAGTTTGGATAGCAGCTACTTAACCACCGAGAAATTTGGTAATATGCCTTTAAGCAAAGTGCTAGGTATTTGGTCAATCGTGATTGCTCTAGTGGTCTCTTGCTTGGCACTAATTACTTTAAATTGGCAACGCTGGAAAGACCTAAAAGAGTCTTTGAGTAGTGGCGCATTTGGCTCGTTACTTCCAATATTTAACACCGCCTCCGAGGTTGGATACGGTTCAGTGATTGCGACATTAACTGGTTTTGTGATTCTTAAAGA
Organism: Moraxella sp. CTOTU48268; assembly: GCF_032069585.1. Taxonomy (NCBI): domain Bacteria; kingdom Pseudomonadati; phylum Pseudomonadota; class Gammaproteobacteria; order Moraxellales; family Moraxellaceae; genus Moraxella; species Moraxella sp. CTOTU48268. The sequence goes on along the minus strand of NZ_DAMALV010000045.1, from coordinate 4,290 downwards.
GTTTTTATTGGGTTTATCACCAGGTAACCCACTTATCTCAGAGGCAATTTTTATTAACGTGATGGCAGGTATTACCGGATCGGCCTCAGGTGGTATGAGTATTGCGTTAAACACGATGGGTGAGACTTACTTACAGTTGGCCCATCAATTTGGTATTAACCCAGAGTTGATGCATCGCGTGGCATCAATCGCTTCTGGCGGTTTGGATGCATTGCCGCATAATGGGGCGGTGATTACCTTGTTGGCCATCTGTCAGCTGACGCATAAAGAATCCTACAAAGATATTTTTATGGTTGCTGTAGTCATTCCGGTAATCGCACTCGTGGTTGTTATCACTTTGGGCACCCTATTTGGCTCTTTATAACTTCACCTTCACACATAAAGGAATATGAACGATGTCTAGCACCATCCTTTTACCCAGAATCATGGAAGTAGGCTATGAATCCTACAAAAGCTTACCTTCGATACTTGAAAAACTGAACGTCAAAAAACCCCTGATTATCACCGATAACATGATGGTGCAATTAGGCTATGTCGCCAAGGTCCAAGCCGTATTACAAGAGAATGGCATCGCCTCAGATGTCTTTTCGGATACCGTGCCAGAGCCGACTGATAAGTCGATTGAGATGGGTATCAAAAAAGTACAACAGCAAGCGTATGATTGCGTGATTGCCCTAGGTGGCGGCAGCCCCATCGACAGTGCTAAAGCCATTGCCATCTTGGGTAAGTTTGGCGGTGAGATACGCGATTATAAGTTTCCTCGTCAAGTCAATGAAGCAGGCTTGCCAATAATCGCGATACCTACGACTGCAGGTACAGGGGCGGAGGCAACCAAATTTACCATCATTACCGATGAGCAAAAAAATGAAAAACTGCTATGCGTCGGTACAGGTTTTATGCCGATTGCGGCGGTGATTGATTATAGCTTTACCATGAGTGTGCCACCGCGTACGACTGCAGATACGGGGATTGATGCGATGACCCATGCCATCGAAGCGTATGTCAGCCAAAAACGTAATGTTTATAGCGACCAGCAAGCGTTAGCCGCGTTACGTCTCATTGGCTCAAGTCTACAAACTGCTTATCATGATGGTAGCAACCAAGCCGCCCGTGAGGCGATGATGCTTGGCTCGACCTTAGCGGGTATTGCCTTTTGTAACTCATCCGTGGCACTGGTACATGGTATGAGTCGTCCAATTGGGGCATTTTTCCATGTGCCGCATGGGTTATCCAATGCCATGCTACTGCCTACTATTACCGAGTTTTCGATTCCTAATGCCCCAGAGCGCTATGCCGATTGTGCTCACGCATTGGGTATCACCGTCGCCGATGACAGTGTTGACACCGCCAACCAAAAATTGATTGAATTTTTAAAAGCAATTAATCAAGAGTTTGAAGTACCCACCTTGCAGTCTTTTGGCGTCGATCGCCAATATTTTGATGGGGTGCTTGATACTATGTGCGAGCAAGCATTTGGCTCTGGCTCGCCCAATAACAACCCTCGCGTTCCAGATGCGACACAAATGCTATCGCTGTATCGTAAACTTTGGGACTAATTAACCACTGACACTATTTCATCTTACCCTATTTATCAAAACTAGCTATTTATCCAAGGAGGATTACTTATGCAAACCATCGGACACTTTATAAACGGCGAGCTCATCGTAGATGACAGCCCAACGCAGCCGGTTTATAACCCATCGACTGGCGAAGTGAGCAAACAGGTTGCCATCGGCGGTGCCAAAACCATTGATGAAGCAGTCGCTGCTGCTAAAGCCGCCTTTCCCGATTGGCGTAAAACGCCGCCCCTAAAACGGGCTCGGATTATGTTTAAATTTAAAGAGCTACTTGAACGCCATGCTGACGAAATCTGTCGTCTAATCGGTGAAGAACACGGTAAAATCGTGCATGATGCGGCAGGTGAATTACAACGTGGTATCGAGAATGTGGAATATGCATGTGGGGCACCCGAGCTGTTAAAGGGTGAACACAGCCGCAATGTCGGACCTGACATCGACTCATGGAGTGAATTTCATCCATTAGGTGTTGTCGCAGGTATCACCCCCTTTAACTTTCCAGTGATGGTGCCGCTCTGGATGTTCCCCATGGCGATTGTATGTGGCAACACCTTCGTATTAAAACCGTCTGAAAGAGATCCTAGTGCGTCGCTATACATTGCCCAATTGTTGAAAGAAGCAGGCTTACCCGATGGTGTATTAAATGTGGTCAATGGTGGCAAAGACGCTGTCGATGCGATCTTGACTCATAAAGACATCCAAGCAGTAAGCTTTGTCGGCTCTACCCCTATCGCTGAGTACATTTATAAAACTGCTGCAGCTAATGGCAAACGTTGTCAGGCATTGGGCGGTGCCAAAAACCATGCGATTGTGATGCCCGATGCCGACTTAGACAACGTGGTGAATTCATTGCTAGGGGCAGCGTTTGGCTCATCGGGTGAACGCTGTATGGCGCTGTCAGTTGCGGTAGCAGTAGGTGATGAGATTGCCGATAAAATGATTGCGGCACTAAAAAATGCGATGCAGCAGCTAAAAATCGGGGTACATTCAGACAAAGCCAATGACTTTGGGCCCGTGATTACCCATGAACACAAACAAAAAGTACTAGGGCATATCAAAAGTGCCTCAGAACAAGGTGCGTCGGTATTGGTTGATGGCTCACGTACGACGCCAGCAGGCTATGAAAACGGCTTTTTTGTCGGTGCAACCTTGATTGATAATGTGACGAAAGAGATGAGCAGTTATCAGGCAGAAATCTTTGGCCCTGTCTTACAAGTGATGCGAGTACAGACTATGGATGAGGCGATGACACTCATCAATGAGCATGAATATGGCAATGGTACCTGTATTTATACTCGCGATGGCGAAGCAGCTCGCTATTTTACTGACAATATCCAAGTAGGGATGGTCGGGGTGAATATTCCATTGCCTGTGCCAGTGGCGTATCAAAGCTTCGGTGGTTGGAAGCGTTCATTATTTGGTGACTTGTTTATGTATGGTCCCGACGGTGTGCGTTTCTTTACTCGCCGCAAAACGATTACCCAGCGTTGGCCAAGTGCCAGTGTTCGCGAAGCTCAGCAGTTTTCAATGCCAACGCTGAACTAAGCGAAAACTAGCGAATTTTAACGTTGTTATCGTTCTTACTACCCGAAATAGCGCTAGTTGCAAAAAGAAGCGGTGTTGGGTAGTTAGGGTATCTTGTTTGAAGTCAAGGCAAAGCTGTTGACTAGTAAACTGCTTTGCTTACCCAATTATAAAGTAGGACTTATTCAATTTTTAAAAGACCCCTTAAGGATTTATAAAAACTACTGGATAGAAACAGGTAATGCAACATTCTTAATTGACAAACTCGTTGACGAGCGAGTGAACCTTGCGCTAATCGAAAAAGCATTTGTTGATAACGACGTATTGTCCAGTTTTGACGTCGGTGACATCAGCCCTATTGCGTTATTGTTTCAAACGGCCAACCATATCATTCATCAGATAAGGATAGAATTTAACCAACAAACGCATACTGTCGTATTTGATAGGGAAGACTCCATTGAAAAGAATTAGCCTAAGCTAAAGATTTCATATTGATTGGGTGATGTTAATATTAATGATTTCTATTAAAAAGGTAAGCCTCCGATCATTCCCGCTACTGCGTGCCTAGATGAAGCGAGATAATGTCCAAATTCTGTGCTGAACCCCTATCAACTCCCTATCTCACCCACATTAAGACTTTTCACCGGCACCAGCCGATACAACGTCTGCGGATGTACCCCTAAAATCCTTGCCACCTCAGGATACGTCCGTCCAGCAGACAACTCCCGACGAGCCAGTTCCAACTTCTCCTCACTCACCCTAGGCTTACCCGGGACTTTACCACGGCGACGCGCTGCCGCAAGACCCGCCTTCACCCGCTCTTGAATCAGCTCACGCTCCATCTGCCCCAGCGCCCCTAAAATATTAAAATACAACCGACCTGCAGGTGTGCTAGTATCAATACTCTCGGTAATACTCACAAGCTGTGCACCCATCATCCGAATTTGCTCACTGATTTTAATCAAATCGGGTAGGGAACGACACAACCGATCGAGCTTCCAAACCACCAAGGTATCACCTTCACGTAAATACCCTAACGCATCCGTTAACCCTTGGCGTTCTTTCACACTACTTAGCTTATCAGTAAAAATTCGATCACAACCGTATTTACTCAAAGCATCCAACTGCAAAGACAAATCTTGCTCCTTGGTTGACACCCGAGCATAACCAATTACCTGAACCGTCAAAA
>NZ_DAMALV010000044.1:0-19101 GCF_032069585.1 Moraxella sp. CTOTU48268 | reverse complement strand
TAGCGTCGTACATTTGGCGCGCATGGACAGATAGCAAGGCTATTTATATTCAGCGCAGTGATTTGCCAAAAGACACCGCAAAAACGCTGTTAGCAGCGCTCAACATCACCGAGCTTGACTTAACATTTGACCAAAATATGCGCCCTGTATTGGCGTATGTGTCAGGTGGTATTGCAAAACTGTACTGGTACGATACCGTTAGTCAATCTCAAATCATCACCGACTTTCCAGAAGCCCAAAATCCACGTGTGTCGTTAGACGATAAGCGCGCTTTTAACACCGCCAATTCTGATGTGATTTTTGCCTATATCAACAACGACCAACTTTGCTGTCGCTATCAACGTGAACGCTACGGCATCGAGCACGTATTACACCAATTACCACCCAAAACCGAGCTTGTCAAAATCGGTATGGGTACTGCTAACCGTTTTTTATTTGATACCAAGGAGCCAAAATGACCCCAATTATCGCCACCGCCTTAGCCTTACGGGCAAAAATTGATGAGACCGACCCAGCCTCATTTACCAAGTCAATCAGCAATGTCGCCATCTCAACGGTGGACGGCATCAGTTACCCACGCACATGGGACTTGGAGGACCCAGACACCGAAGTCGGCTACTTAAACGCCAATGAAGTCACCAGTCTCATCCAGCACGAGGGCTTTCGCTTTTGGGGCAATCGCACCTGTAGCGACGACCCCCGCTTTGCCTTTGAGACCACCACACGCACCGCCCAATTTTTGCTTGATACCATCATTGCAGGCTGTTTTCCCTTCATTGACAAGCCGCTCACGCCTATTTTAGCCCGTGACATCATCGACAGTATCAACGCAAAGTTACGCCAATTCGTCGCCAAAGGTTGGCTCATCGGTGCAAGCTGCTGGTACAACGAAGAGATTAACAACCCCCAAGACTTAAGCCAAGGCCTTATGTATATCGACTATGACTATACCCCTGTGCCAACGCTAGAAAACTTGTTTTTGAACCAGCGTATCACCGACCGCTATTTGGTTGACTTTAGCAAACTAATCGCCCAAACGGCGTAAGGATAAAGAAATGGCAAAACAACTCCCCGCTGTACTTAAAAACTACAACGTTTTTGTCGATGGCGATAGCTACGCAGGTACCGCCAAGACAATTGAACTACCCGAAATCGTCAAAAAAACCGAGGAGTATCGCGGCGCTGGTATGATTGGTGACATCGACCTTGATATGGGTTTTGAGAAGATGGAAAGCACCATCACCTACACGGGTGTTGACAGCCGTCACTTTGCTCAATTGGCAAAGTGTGGCGTCAGTGATTTACCAATTCGCTATGTCGGCGCTTATGAACGCCAAGATATTTGCAAACACGTTATCCGCGAAGTCTATATGCGTGGCTCGCTCAAAGAGTTTCAGCTCGGTGAGATGGAGCTAGGCAGCATTAACGAGCAAGAGTTGCTGTATGGCGTCACTTATTTAAAAGTCGTTGATGACGGCTTTGAGCTATGCGAAATCGACCTTGTCAACGGCATCTGTATTTTGGGCGGTGTGGACAAAACCAGCCAAATTAACGCACTGCTTGGTCTGTAACCGCTATTTTATCAATGGGTTGGGTGCGTTCTACGCACCTTGCTAAAAAAAATTAATAACAATTTTTAGGAAACTATCATGTCAAAAGACAATCAAACCCAAGACTTACCAACCGCTATCGTGCAAAACCCCGACATTGAAACCGTCACCCTTGACACACCGATTGTCCGTGGCGACACCGTCATCAGTCAAATCACTATTCGCAAGCCAAAGGCAGGGTCATTGCGCGGCTTATCGTTGACCGATGTTCTAAAACTAGAATTTGATGCCATTGCCAAACTCGTCCCCCGTGTCGCCTCCCCTGTACTCGTTGAGCATGACTTGGCGGATATGGACTTGGCAGACTTTACCAAGGTAGCCACAGCGGTGGTGGGTTTTTTCGCCAGTCCAGCGGAGCGAGCCAAGGCAAAAGCGAACCTAGAATCCCAGTCAGCATAGATGACGTGATAGCAGACCTTGCCGTGGTGTTCCATTGGTCGCCCGATGTGTGCGATCAGATGGATTTAGCAGAGCTGATGATGTGGCACGACAAGGCAAGGGAACGTTCAGAAACCAAAAAATAATCTTTAAAGGGGCAATATGGCAAATCTTGATTTATCCGCGACACTCGAACTCATTGACCGTATTTCTGCCCCTTTGCAGTCTATCGTTGCTCAATCTGAGCGTTTGAACCAAGCTTTTGACAAAACTACAGCATCGGTTGAGCAATTCAACGAGACATTATCAAAGGTTAATAGTAGCCGCCTAAACGGTCTTAACCAACCGCTCAATCAAACCAATTCATTATTTTCAAAAGCTCGTGAACACGCACGGGGACTTGCCAGTGATTTAAAACTGGTATTTAGTGCCATTGTAGGCGTGCAAAAAAAAGCGGACAGCTTATCAAAATCATTTGCCGATTACCGCAAAGGTCTGCGAGAGCAAGCGATGGGCAGTATCGCTAAGATGGGCGGCGCAGCTGTCGCAGGTTATCAAATACTCAAACCTGCTATTGCATTTGATAAGCAAATGAGTGCCACGCAAGCGGTGCTTGAGCTAGATGCCAAGTCAAGTGAACTAGCCATGCTCCGCAATCAAGCTATCACTGAAGGCGCACGTTCTGCATTTTCAGCCAGCCAAGCCGCCCAAGCACAGTACGAACTTGGTGCAGCGGGTCTCAACAGTCAGCAAGTCTTTGAATCGTTAGCAGGTACATTGGACTTAGCCGCAGCAGGTCAATTGGAAGTTGCCCGTGCTGCTGAAATCTCAGGTGGCGTACTCAATGCCTTCGGTATGCAAGCAAAAGAAATGGGGCGACTTGGTGATGTGATGGTATCCACCGCCAACAAAACATCCGTCGGCATAGAAGATATCGGCGAAGCCATGAAAATGGCAGCACCTGTAGCTAAGATGTACGGGGCAAGCCTTGAGCAAACTCATGCAGCTATTGGACTACTTGGTAATGTGGGCATTAAAGGCTCAGACGCTGGTACAGGCATCAAAGCTATTATGGCGCGGCTTGCTACATTGCCAAAACCTGCTAAAGACGCACTTGACACAATCAAAGTTAACCCGGTCAATAAAGATGGCACAATGAAAGACTTTGGTGCCTTACTCAATGAAATACGCACCAAAACAGAAAAACTATCAACTGACCAGCGCATGGATATCTTTAAAGGTATCGCAGGGCAAGAGCATTTTAGCAAGCTAGAACCGCTCGTTGCTGCCACAGGCGTACTTGATAAAAACACAGGCCAAGTCGTCAATAAATTCACCGAACTGACTAAACAGCTAGAAAATTCTGCTGGCGCTGCCAAAAAGGTCGCTGATATCCAGATGGATAACCTCGCAGGTGATATTGACCAGCTCAAGGGCGCATGGGAATCCTTTTCAATCGCGCTAGGCGGAAAAGGCGGCGTACTCAATGCTACCCTACGCTCATTTGTGCAAGGATTGACCGATACTATCAATAAAATCACGGCGTGGGCGCAAGCTAACCCAGAGCTAGTCAAAACTATTGGTAGTTTGCTACTTAAATTCATCAAGTTAAATCTGATTTTGTTTGCTATCAAATACAGCGTGGCACTGGTGCTAGGTTCATTTTTCGGTATGCTTGCTCACTTTATCAAGTTCGGTGCAATGATGATGCTGGTTAATGCCATATTGGCAAAATTTGGCATTAGCTTTTGGGGCAAGTTTAGGCTCATGGGGCAGGCGGTAATGATGTTTGCGCGGTTATTTGGTCGAGCGTTTATGTTTTTGGCGCGTCAATCTATCCCATTTGTAATTACTGCTATCGGTCAATTAGCAACCGTATTACTGACCACCCCTGTTGGCTGGGCAATTATGGCAATCGCCGTGGCAGCCTTATTGATTTATAAATACTGGGCACCTATCAAGGCGTTTTTTATCGGATTTTGGGACGGGTTTAAAGCAGGTCTAACACCGTTGATGACCACGCTATCAAGTTTATGGTCTATGTTGGGTGAGATTTTCAGCCCACTCAAACCAGTGATTGATGCAATCATTTGGGCAATTCAAGCACTTGCCGCAGCCTTTATGTGGCTAATTACGCCTGCGCAAACTACCCAAGCGCAACTTGCAGGGGCAACCAGTGCGGGACAATCGTTTGGTATGATATTAGGCACAATTGTCGGACTCATTGGACAGGTGGTGGCAGGACTCGTCGGCGCCTTGGCTTTAGGACTGCAAACTATTGGTCAAGCTATCGGCACTTTCGCCGCGATGGTCGTCGTACATGGGGGGCAAGCGGTTGCCTATGTTGCAAGCCTACCCGGTCGATTTATGGCATTTTTAGCAGGACTACCCGCTCAGATGTCAGCCATGGGCGGTCAGATTATGGATGGACTCAAAAACGGCATTATGAGCCGTATAAATGGCGTTGTCTCAAGCATACAATCCGCAGCGTCAAGGATAAAATCCGCTTTTGCAGGAATGATGGGTATCCACTCCCCTAGCCGTGTATTCATGGGTTACGGCGACAACATCATGGCAGGGCTTAACAACGGCTTACTTGCCAATAATGCCCCATTGCAGTCAATGATTCGCACATCCGACAATTTGCGCAGTGCGATGGATACCAGTCAAATCAAATTTGACACCCGTAAGCCCATTACCGCATCAATGGCAAACGGTGGTTATGCCAACGCCCAGTCAGCGGCGCCAATTAATATCAATATTTACCCACAGCCCAACCAATCACCTGCCGACATTGCCCAGCTAGTCGCCCAAGAACTGGCTAAAGCAAAACTAGGGCAAACCACAAATAACACCGCTTTATATGACTTACCACAGGCTTGGACATAATGATTTTATCGTTAGGACAATTTGTATTTAGCGTCGACACGCTCACCTTTAACGAGCTACAACGCTCCCGCAGTTGGAGTTTTGCCAGCAACGATATCGCGCAAGGCAGACCCCAATACCAATTTACAGGCACGGGCGAAGAGACGATATCAATTCCGTTTTTGATATACCAGGAACATGGCTTTGGCAATCGCCAATCGGTGGATGACTTGGCAGAGATGGCAGATACAGGTGCAGGATATGTACTAATAGATGGCAGCGGCTATATTTATGGGGTATTTGCTATTGATAGCATCGATGATAACCGTAGCTTTTTGACAATCAATGGTGTACCGCGCAAAGTTGACGGCACACTCAAATTGACACGGGTTGATGACAACCGCATCCAATCCGACAAAGCCCCTGATAGTGGCTTACCAGAAACCCAGCAATACTAGGAGTCATAATGTTAGTTTTTAACATGAACAGCATAATTAGAGTAAAAATTAATGATTTTGGTCGTCAGACGTTAGCAGAATATTATGATTATGCAATATGTATGAATTGGATGAGTGACGAGGATTATCAAAAACTCATGAAACCAAAAGAAGACGGATTTTACCACTTTCAAATGCACCAATTCATCAAAATATTTGGTGACAAAATATCGCTTGGAAGCCTACCAGCGATAGAAGGTTGCCGTATATATCTTGAGGAAAAAGACTTGGAAAAAGTAGACGATGCTTAGAACCCCTATCATTCGCCTAACAGCCGACAACGAACCGCTCGACACTGCTATCATGTCACGCCTCATGGATTTATCCGTGACGGATAACAAATCAGGCGATGCCGATGAGCTGTCTCTCACACTTGACGACCACGACGGCAAAATTGCCATGCCAAAGCGTGGCGTCAAACTGCAATGTTGGATGGGTTATATCGATGCCGGTATCCATGACATGGGGATATATACGGTCGATAGCGTTGAATGGGGTGGCACACCCGATACCATCACTGTAAAAGCCAAATCAGCTGATATGAAAGGAAGTCTTAAGTCTGGACGCACCCAAAGCTATCATGATAAAAAATTGGGCGAAATTGCCAAAGAAGTCGCCACTCGTCATGAGCTGAAACTTGCTATGACTGACTACTTGATGAACATTGAAGTCGGGCATATCGATCAGACCGATGAGTCCGACCTACACTTACTGACGCGGCTTTGTTGGCAGTTTGGGGCGGTCGTCAACGTCAAACACGGTAAGTTACTTATCTTCCAGCCGTATGAAAATAAGACCGTCTCTGGGCAACCGCTTACGCTGACTGTACTAAAACGTGACAAGGGCGACCAGTTCCGTTTCAGTATTGAAGACCGACAAGGTGACGTTGATAACGTACAAGCCACTTACCATGACGCCAAGCAAGCCAAGAAAGTAACGGTCAACACCGACAAGGACGGGCAAAAAGCCAAAAGATTAAAGGGCAATTTTAAGGATGAAAAAACTGCTACCGCCGCCGCCAATGCTGAGAAAAAACGCATCGAGGGTGAACAAGGCAAATTTAGCATTAACTGTGCATTTGGTTATCCAGCAATTAGTACTGAATCGCCCATTGAGCTTCAGGGGTTCAAGATTGAAATTGATAGTTTGAAATGGACAGTGGACAAAGCCACGCATAGCTATAGCAAATCGCAGGGATTAACCACGCAGCTTGACTTGACCGCACCGATAAATGGAGAGTTTGGCGCCAAACCTGTTGATAAAAAAGATAGTAAAGCCGCTATTTAACGAGTTTTTGTTAGCTATAATTATGCTAAAATAGTTATGCTTGGGTGTGTCGAGATAAGCCAACTTCCCAGATTGGACGAATAAGACTGCCGTCTCATCGTGTACGGATTTCAGCCCCAAGTTCCACATAATTTAATTAATAAAAAACCTTGCTATTTAGCAAGGTTTTTTTATTTATGAAAAATTTAGTTTTGTCAATTAATTTAATAATAATTAAAATTATGGCAAATTTTATGAATAAATATGTTTTAAATCAGTAACTTATTTATCTTTTATTGACACTATCAAATTTCAGTAACTAATTCAAGACTTGTTATACTGAGATTTATTTGGATATATTATAAGAACAGGCGTACGTTGATTAAACAATTTACTAATTAGAAAATTAGCTTAAAAAAACAAGGAGAAACTATGAAACGTTAAAAATAGAAAAGCCCAAGATTAGCGGTCAAGGGCTTTAGATTATTAACCCCCCTTCAAAAGGTCAATAACTTATGAAAAAGTATACCAAGACCGAAGTACAATTGCATCCAAAAAATGGATTAAGAATTTCTGGTGAAATTCCAAACTTTCTAATCATATGTATTGGTATATCAATTGTATTGGTTTTTGCTCTACCTTATTTACTTGCTATATTATTAAAGTAACAAAAAACCCTGCCTATGTGGCAGGGCGATTCTCATTAACTACCAACGAATTTTCCAATAATTATATTTCCAGTCTTTAATCCAAGTAGTAAACAACAATATTAAAGCCATAATTCCGAAACCAAATAATAAAGTTCTCTTAAATGGTAATAAATCCATTGAAGGTGCATTTGGTACTAAGACCAAACTATCAGGAGTATGTGTCAATCCGTATAAGCATACAGCAAAAAAAACACAACCGATAACCATTCCTCGCAGGCCATGAACCATTAAGATTAGAAAGCCATACCATAGATTTGAAAAAAAATTATTCATCATGTTAACTTATTTCTTCCATAGAATTAATGTTATATTGTCAACAATTTAGCAAAACAATTTTGACAATTCAACAATATTTTAATGGGCTCTAATTATGGATAAGTTGGCGAAAAAAGCTTTAATTTTTATTATTAATACAATACGTTGGATATTCGGTTCATTCTTAGCTTTGGGTGCACTAATAAATTTCTTTCAGCACCCACTAGCCAACTTGATTCTGTTTTTTAGCGCCTTGGCTATACTCCCACCCGTTTCCGTTTGGATCATGAACAAATTACGCAACAGAGTAAAGAGCAATGTCATTGCAAGCATTGGATTTATCTTATCAATTATTGCGTTAGGCAGTTCAGCCCCAACAACAAGTAATACCACACAACCGCAAGCACTAGTCGCAACACCCCAGAATAACTCAGCAGCTAAGCCTGAGCAGCAAACGCCGCCAATTATCGTCAAATCCAATCCGACTACCCAACAACCGCCAATTGAACAACCGATAGCAATTAAAAGTGACGCTGATATCAGTTGTAAAGTCGTTGGTATATCTGACGGCGACACGCTCACCTGTCTCACCAATGACAAATCCCAAATCAAAGTACGTCTTAACCAAATTGACGCCCCAGAAAAATCACAAGCCTTTGGTACCGCCGCCAAGCAGGCATTATCTGGCTATGTTTTTGGCAAAACAATTGGCTTAAAAACCAATGGTACCGATAAATATGGACGTACTATTGCTGAAGTGTTTGTCGGCGATAAAAATATCAATAAGGCAATGGTAGCCGATGGTTATGCTTGGGCATATCGTGAATACATGACGGATAACGACTATGGTGACCTAGAGACTAGCGCACGCTCAGACACCAAGGGTTTATGGTCAGAACCTAACCCAATCTATCCAAGTGATTTTAGACGGGGCAAACGTGGCGAACAGACCGCCCCTGTTCAAACGCAAACCATTACCCAGCAAGTCGAGCAAAAGGCCATTGCAGATTCAGGGAGCAGTTGTGGCTCAAAACGATATTGCAAACAAATGACAACCTGCGCTGAGGCACGCCATTATTTGAATGATTGTGGTGTGAGTCGACTGGATAGAGATGGTGATGGTGTACCGTGTGAAAGTATATGTAATTAAAAACCGCCAATTAAGGCGGTTTGATGGTAAAAATTAGCTTAAATTTTATAATTCCATTTAGAAAATTCCTAAAACTGCTTCACGTTGCACTTGAGAATTAATCGTTTTTTTATGTGTATAAAATGAATCAGATCGACGCACATCATCAAGCTTAGTTAAAAGTTCTGAACGCTCACGAATCGCCTTTTCTTGAGCATCCCTCAGCTTCTGAGACGGTTGATAAATCATCACCTGGGTTAACGGTTGGTGTAGACTCTTCATCATTTATTTCCTCATTTAGAGTTTGCGTTTCATTATGGGCTTTTGCTAATTCAGCTAACTCATTTAAATCAATATCCGTGCAAAATACATCTTGGCTATTAACCATATTGCGAATTGCTACATCTATTTGCTTAAGTAATTTAATTTCTTCAGCATTTGGTGCTCTTACAGCCTTAAAGATTTGTTTGGCTTCTTTTCTATCAATCACAAAACTATGGGAAGGATAACCAGCAACTAAATTAAAAACGCCATCATCGTACAAATTATTAAACTTTTCCTTAAGTCTATTGCCGTACTTGAAAGCAATTTCTGTTGCCCGTTGTATCTCACCAAGCCTTAAAGGATCAATCTGAGCGTAGATTGGAGCAAAAGTACCAACTGTAATTTGGGATGCAGCTTCTGTAGCTAATTTTGTTGATAGTCTAGTCTGTGTCTTTATTTTTATAGCTATACTATTAAACATATCATAAGCTTGTTGAGATAGTACATCAAATCCTTGCGTAATATCCATACCAGAAGACCTTTCAAAAAGTTCATCCGATTTGGCGATTTGAACATCCAACGGACCTAGCTCACCTGTATCAGATAACACCAATTCTTTAGCACCAATAGCAATAAGGGTTCCTGCTGATTTGCAGTAATGCGGAACATATAGACTGATACCGCCCTCGAAGTAGTGCTGAAGGCATCTTGCTATTCTAAACCCCGCATCTGGATCGCCACCGTAAGTTGACAGCACTAAATCCACTTGCCTTGGATGGTCAGCTGAAAGGTTTTCACATACCTTAGTTATTCTTTCATAACCTTGACGATTAACTTCGCCAAAATAGACTATAGTAACTGAATCCTTGCTATTAATTGACATATCAAACCCTAATCGATGGATGATTCATTTATACTAGTATCATTTTGAGCCATATATGCAGTCCTAGCATATCCATCATTAGCAACATGCAGACAACGCTCGAAAATGTTTAAAATTGAATGTTCTGGATTATCAGCCAAATCTTTAGTAGCCCCTAATTCTGGATTTGAGTATAAACCACTAACAATCATTTTCGTTAGCTCGAGTGCAACGGTTAAAGCTTCAGGGTGTTTAGTGTATGTTTTATCACTCATTTATAATCTCCAATATTTGTAAATTAAGTTTTTGCTAATTTGTCAACAATATAACAAATTAACTTGCAACCGACAAACAAAAGATTTATGATTTACTCACTACTAAACAATCAGCGGTTCGAAAATCACCCCGTTAGCGTGCTTTTTTTGTGCCTAAAATTTACCAAGCCATTGTTATCATTATGGCATTGGTGGATAATACGCACGTCAAAAACGTCTTATGACGGGTCGAGAGAACCGAATAAAATACCCTTTGGGAAATAAGTTCCGCCGCCTGATTGCGGTAGTTGAAGCCCGTCGCCTACTATGCGACAAATTAACTAAACAATCAGGAGGTCATCATGACCACAATCACCTTGGCAACCAAGCCAACCCTATTAAGCCAAATCAAACGTCGCATCTACGGCATACCACACCGTCGCCATCGTGCCAAGCGCATCGAAGCGTCCCAGCGTACCATCATTGACCACCTCACCAAACCCACCAACCGGGTATACACCCCATTACCTGTCCAATCTGCTACCCTATGGCGCATGATTAACAATGCCATTATCTCAGGGCAGTTAGATTTAACTACGCTTACCGACCGCCCAAGCGAGCTTAAAAAAGGCTTACTTTACCTATCATTTGAGCGTATCAGTGGCCTATTAGACGACATATCGTTACCCATAGCTGATCTAACGAGCCTCGAATTTCGCACCATCATGACCTTATTGGGTGGTGTCGAAGCAGAGATTATCAGTGAGCAATCAATCGATACCACGGGTCAAGGTGAGCCACGCCTTGCCTACCGTCTACCCATCGCCACGCTAATCAATCTCAATCAATCAATAGTTAAAGCCCAATTAGCGGAGGTGGCATAATGGACATGATGACTGACACCCAAGCCACTCAACTCATTGATATGTTTAAAGCAGAATTGGCACGTCGTGGTCTATCCCATGCGGAACGCTTACAACGCTTTAGCGGATTTTTAACCTGTATGTGCCATTTTGCGGCGATTGAAGGCTATCAAATGCGGGATATCTTTACCGAGTATGAAAAAAAATTATCATGCGAGCCGAAGACATCAAAATATGACGACGCTATGGTACTAGTCAACCGCCTCAAAGCCTATCTGGCAGTTGACCGCTACGGACAAGATAAAGTGCAGACAATGAGAGGATACTTATTGGCACTCCAGCATCAAGGATTGATTGACCCGTGGATGGCTTATGACATCATCACCAGTTATGAAAAGGAGCTTGCCAATGTCTAAGCTCCCCATTGCTCGCACCCATATCGCAGGAAAACGTCGCTTTGTTTTTTATCTCAGCGACATCGTTAAGCATATCAACGACTTAACAAACGATAACAATCCACATGACAAATCATGTCGTGAGATCAGCGTTGAAAGATTGCAGGATATGGTTAAGACGGTTAAATTAAGAGAACAACAAGATTATATTTACGTGCCAAATCGCGATGACACTGCCTTAAATTTATCAGCGACGCAAGCACTATTGATTATTTATGGTAATAACACGGCAAGCTATGCAGAGCATGAAGCGGCTTGGACGATGTTTCACCAAATCACTGACTTTATACAAGGAGTAAAATAATGACCCCCAATCAAGCATCCATCAGTAGCGAACTATTGCGTATCTCAAGCTATGCGGGGGTCATGTCACGATTGGCGAATAATGGCAACAGCACCAAAGTAGACACAGCGCAATTACAAACCATCTTTTCTGATATCGCCAAAGTCACAGGTTTAGCATATGCAGAAATTCAATCTATCATTAACGATGATTGCCCATTCGTCGATAATTATGATAAGCCACCAATGCCATCTCAAACAGGCAACTAAATAGTTAGTTCCAGAAAAACCCTTGTCACCTGACAGGGGTTTTTTTATAACAGTGACTTCGCCATTTTCATAAGTCGCTCACTATCATCCTTGGGTAGTTTGCGATAGATCTCAAGCCAAATTTGCTCAGACTCTGTCAAATCTGATGACGCTTCATCCAAACGTTTACCCGTCAGTATATAACCCGCGTCATAACCCAATTCAGCAAGCTTCAGCAAAAACTCTACATCAGGCGACCGTATACCATTTTCATAGTTACTAAAGGTTGAAATCGCCACATCAATTTGCTTCAAGACATCCGTTTGCTTAAGACCTAATCTTATACGTTCGCTCTTTAGCCGCTCACTTACGATTTTTAAGTTTTCATTATTCATAATAATACCCATTGACTTATGATTTTTCGTAAGTCATAATAATCTTTGTTAATTTGTTAAAAATCTAGCAAAAACATTTTAACACCTTTTCTAACCAACCCTTTAAAAAAAGGACAATCACGATGACAACCAAAATGTTAGCGGTGCGTACCCCTGAAAGCATGCACACCTACCTCAAAGTCACAGCCTACAAAAAAGGCTCAAGCATTCAAGAATTGGTCAATGAGATATTAGCCGACCATCAAGCAAAAGACCCAGAATACCAAGGCTCTCTTAATGACTTGGTCACTGACTCCCTTACCGCATTGGCATCAATCACCCAAGATGAGGAGGTGTCTCGTGGCGTATAGACAGTATCAAAATATCCGCGACCATCGTATCTATGCCTACCTCAATCAAAAAGAGCTAGACGCATTTTTAGAAGCTATGCGCATCCAGGATTTAGCCGTTCAAGGTAAAGCAGCACGTCAGATGATTGTGGAGAGAAGCCAACAAATCATCGCCGAGCACCGTAAGAATAACCCACAGTCAGCGATGAAACAAACTGTGAAATATCACCTGCCACACGGTGGTTTTACCGTGCTAAACCCAACCAAGCAATAGAGGTCGTATGTCAACGGCATATATCAGATGTCCGCATTGCGGTAGCAAAATGACTACCGCACGGCACCGTCAGATGAATGAGCTATTAAAAGAACTGACAGCCACTTGTCGCAATGCAGATTGCTTATTCAGTGCCAGCGTCTATGTCGAGATAGCAAGACAAATCCAACCAAGCCTTGCCCCAAAACCTGAAATAACGGGGCAGCTCCTAAAAGGACAACCACGATGAGTATTAATGCCCAAGTCGTCTCGCGTCTGAAATCCGAGTACGGCTTTAAGCAAGTCGGCGAATGGCTACGTGAAGGCGTTTGCCCAGACTGTAGTAAAAAGTCACTTTTCACCCATGCCCATAGCCCCCGTATCGTCAAATGCGGACGGCTCAATAAATGTGGTTTGGAAATCCATGTTAAGGAACTATTTGACGATCTATTCAAAGACTGGTCAAAAACCTACGTCCGCACTGAAACCAATCCCAACGCCGCCGCCGATGCCTACCTTAAAGAAGGCAGAGGCTTGGATATCAGCAAAATTAAAGGCAGCTACTCCCAAGAGTCATATTTTAGCAATCAGCTAAACCTAGGCACTGCCACGGTGCGTTTTGCCTTACCCAACGGTGGCTGGTGGGAGCGTTTTATCGACCAAGCAGACCGTTTTGACAAAAAAGCCAATTTCAAATATGGCTACAAAATTAATGGCTACTGGTGGTGGCACCCTGCAAACGCTTTGATGCCAAAAGAAATATGGATTTGTGAAGGTATCTTTGATGCTATCGCATTAGCAGAGCATGGGCTTGCCACTGTCAGCCCACTAAGCTGCGTTAATTTCCCAGAGAATTCATTATATGAATTAAAGGCAAAATACGATGAGAAACGCCAAACATTACCAACTCTTGTATGGGCTTTTGACAATGACGCCGCAGGGCAACGCTACACCAAGCAATTTATCGAACAAGCCAAAAAAATCGGATTTGAGAGTGCCGCTGCCCAACCGCCGTATGACAAACACAAAAAGCTTGACTGGAACGACCTGCACGAACTCGGGCAACTAACAGACGAACATCTCAAAAAATACCGCTACTTTGGTGACTTGCTTACCGCAAAATCACCGACCGACGCAGCGGTCATCCGCTATATGCACACCAAGCTATCACAATTTTACTTTGAGCATGGTAATCGCACTTACTGGTTTGAGCTTGACACAGCCAAACTATCCAAACTCATTGATGTTGAAGCACATGAGATTGAAGATATGTTAGGGGATATTCAAGGGGAAGATGAGCAGATGGCAAAGTTTGTTCGCCAGACATCGTCCACCCATGAGATTTTAAATGCCAAACTCGAAGCCCTGTATTTTCAGCGAAACGACGTTACAGATGAATCCTGGTACTTCACTCGAGTCACCACCAACAAAGGCGACAAGCAAACCACTATCACAGGCGACCAGTTATCTAGTCCCAGTAAATTAAAACCGCGTTTGTTATCGGTTTTTGCTGGTGTACTTTGGACAGGGTCAGCTATGCAATTAGATATCATCGCCAAGCACCAAATGGAGGGACTAAAAGAAGTCAAAACCACGGACTTTATTGGTTACGCCAAAGAACACCAAGCCTATATCTTTAATGATGTGGCAATATCCAAAGGCAAAGTCGTCGCCAAAAACAGCCAAGACTATTACAAAATCGGTCGCCTTGAAATCAAATCATTGGCCAATGACCCTGTATTGCACATCAACACCAAAGATAAGCCTGATTTTAGTTGGTGGCATAATTTTCATCGCGTTCGCGGTGCATACGGTACGATTGTCATGGCTTGGTGGCTTGGCACTTACTTTGCCGAGCAAATCCGCGGACTTGATCGCTCATATCCATTCTTTGAATTGGTAGGACAAGCAGGCGCAGGTAAATCACGTCTGCTTGAATTTATGTGGAAACTGTCAGGTCGAGAAGACTACGAAGGGTTTGACCCATCCAAATCTACAAGCGTGGCGGTGTACCGCAACTTTGCCCAAGTCGCAAACCTACCTATCGCCCTAATCGAAGGCGACCGTAACGACGAAGACGGCAAAGCCAAATCATTCAAAACTTTTGAATGGGACTCACTCAAAGACGCGTTTAATGGTCGCTCCATCCGCTCTAAAGGCGTTAAAAACAATGGCAATGACACTTACAGTCCGCCATTTCGTGCCGCCGTGATGATATCCCAGAATGAAGAAATACAAGCCAGTGAGGCGATGCTAACCCGTATCATCCATGTCAAATTGACACGGGATGGTCAGACGCTAGAGACCAAGCACATCGTCGACAGCCTTGATCGATTGCCCATCGAGCTAACCAGTCGCTTTATGGCGCATGCACTGAAAAATGAACAAGCGATTTTAGAAACTTACCAACAGCGAATCCGTATGTATGAGGCACGCTATCACGAGTTTGGTGTTACCCATACTCGTATTGCCCTCAATCATGCACAAATAGCCGCCATGATTGACTGTTTGCAAACACATGTACTGTCTGGATTGATGACGGACCAACAAGCCGAGCAAGCCAAGCAAGCATTATTTGAAATGGCGCAAACCCGAGTTCAACGCTTACAAGCCGACCACCCAGATGTTGATAAATTCTGGAGCGTATTTGAATTTTTAATGTCAACAGGCAAGTTTGTTTGTCATACCAATATAAACGACCCAAGTCGAAAAATTGGTATCAATCTCAACCATTTTTATAAGGTGGCAAGGGAAAATTACCAAGACTTACCAGACATCACCCAAATGAAACGCCTGCTAAAAAATAGTAGCCGTTATAAATTCGTTGATAGCAATATCAGCGTTATG
Organism: Moraxella sp. CTOTU48268; assembly: GCF_032069585.1. Taxonomy (NCBI): domain Bacteria; kingdom Pseudomonadati; phylum Pseudomonadota; class Gammaproteobacteria; order Moraxellales; family Moraxellaceae; genus Moraxella; species Moraxella sp. CTOTU48268. The sequence goes on along the minus strand of NZ_DAMALV010000044.1, from coordinate 3,335 downwards.
TCAGTAATTGATGGCTTTAAAACCATGAAGTGCTGGATTTTTACTAAACCTACTGAATAGGAAAAATACGATGCAAATTGAACAAGTTCTCGAGAAAGCCAATGCTGGCGAACAAGACACCAATATCTACCACATCGAATTAAAAGACGAATGGAATGAGGTCGAATTGTCTTTTGATGCAGTGGTAAACATGCCGTACCAGCATTGGCTAGACATGCACCAGTTTTGGAGTGGTCATGTAGAAAGCCTAAAAAAGCAAAAAGGTGATGTTATTAAAAGGGTTTTACTCGGATACGCTTACATTGTCGCTGATTACTGCATTGGTCGTCAGTTTTGGACAGAAGTAGGTGTCAATAGAGAAATAGCAGAAAGAGAAGGCTATAACCCTAAGCCTTGGGTAGAAATCAAAAATATAGACTTCGATTTTGAAATGGATTTAGTAATTACCGATTTTTCAGTTAAGGACAAAAATGATGATTGATTTTCACTGTCCACACTGTAATCACCCCGTCGATGCGTGCCAAGAATCCCTGTATGAATGTTGGCATCATGACAGGGATACATTCGAATATGAATGCCCGAAATGCGAACAAACGTGCCAAGTCACGCCACAAATCAATGTAATTTATGAGGTAAAAGACAATGACTGACATTATCGACACCGCCAATGACGTCGCCCAACAATCCATCGAGCGAGCCATTGCCAACGCCCCAAAATTCAATCGCCCGTCATTGACAGAATGTAAAGACTGTGGCGAACAAATCCCACTAAAACGGCAACAACTTGGCGGCGTGACTCGCTGTATTGACTGCCAAGAATACCATGACAAGAAGCACCGACATGGCAACTAAGACATTAGCACTAGGCATGCAGGTATTTAAAAAATATCAGCCATGCCCATGCGATGTTTGCAAAAACTATCGACCTGCTCACCTCTGCATCTATATCCCAGAAGTGGGCATCATCTGCGACCAATGCCAAGTAAAACTTTCACAGGACACCAATCATGAAAATGCAGCTCTTCAAATCCCGTAGCGACATCTTTTTAAGTGCCAATATCAAAAATGTTGTCAGCCACATCAACGCCATCTCAGAACCAGGCACACTCAAAAGCGTTGAGCAATTAGATCGCGATACCTTAATTCGTATGGACGGCAGATTGTTTGACCTGCACGACTTAAATCGTTATTACCAAAACAAAGCTCGTAATGAAGGCTTTACCTTCGGTGACGATTTATCAATACGGGTTAAAGGTAAAATTGTGCCTGTTGTAGCCGATAAGACTAGAACCCTATTGCATATTTTTATCGACAAAATAGCTGAAGGTCAGACCATCCTTGCTTACGATGATTACGCCAAAGACTACACCAAACAGCAATTCATGACAGCCATTAAGCGAATCACAGATAAAATGGAAGTACACATCCAGCGTGAAGATAAAAAATACTATCTGAAACTGCCGTTGGCGTATCGTATCACCAAAAAATCACCAAATGATCACCAAAAAATCACCCATCTCACACAGCCAGTAATTAGCGAATTATCAATGGCTTAAAAGTCCACTGGTAAAAATATCACCAAATCACCTTTATTTTTTATCACCACAAAACACGGTTAAATAACCGTGTTTTTAACCCTTCGTTTGTCCCAAAAACGCGCGTAAAAAGACCTATCCAAATCTGAAATTAAGGATACCTCATGCAAAAAATATCATCAGGCATTGAACCGCTCAAAACCGCCATCAGAATCTGGTGGAAAATCGACGGTGAGCGTTACCGCGAGACTATACATAACAGCCCACCCACCGATGCCAACCTTGCCGCCGCCAAAGCCACTGCCGACATGATAGCCCAGCAACTACGCATGGGTATTTTTGACCGTGATACCGTATTCCCCGACTCATCAAAACGCGCTGACCGCTATTTTGGATACTATATCCACCAATGGCGAAAAGTTGAGACCAACAAAGTCGCCAAAATATCGTTTGACACCTATGACAGCAAAGTCAAAACCCACATCGAACCATATTGGGGCATGAAACCTATCGCTAAGATTGGCGTAGAAGAGATAGAGGAATGGGTTTATAACGTGCTATTACAAAAACTCTCTACCAAAACGGTCAAAGAAATTCTCATGCTATGGCGCAAAATTTACAGCTACTGGGCAAGACATCAAAAAACCATCAACGACCCAACCAAGTACATATCACTAGGACAAACCGACCCAGATGATATCGACCCATTTGACCGCGACGAAATAACAAGGATATTAAACTACCCAACGACCCCTACCCTGCATAACCTTTATACAGTCATGCTATGGAGCGGATTATCATTCCACGAACTGATAAGTTTAGCGGTCGAAGACGTAGACCTAGAAAAAGGCTGCTTATTCGTCAATCGCAGTTTTGTTCGTGACCAATACCGGGTAACAAAAAACCGCCGCCGCAAACGCCAAGTTGATTTATTGCCCGAAGTTATCAACGCCTTACAATCACAAATCAACCAAGTCAAAGACAATCCCAAAAATACAATCGCTATCACAGACCGCGACAACAAAAGGATAAAATCACAATCGCTCACTTGGCTTTGGTATGATGAGATCAGCCATTTTACATATAGCCAGTTATCAAGACGATGGACTGCCCATCTTGACTCCTGTGGGGTTAGATACCGACCTGTCAATAATGGCAGGCACACCTATGCAAGCCAAGTGTTGTCGACCGGTGCTATCACTGCCGAATGGTTGGCAAACCAGCTTGGACATACCAACACTGACATGATTCACCGTCACTACGGCAAATTTATTCCCAAGGACGCAAACCACATCATAAAAAACCTAGCCAACGCCCTGCAATAATTTCACCACGAAAAAAAGCCACTCAAAACGAGTGGCTTAATTTTTTGCCCTTATTACAGCCCATATAAACACAAAAACCTCACAACTGCAAAAACAGCGCGAGGTCTTATATACCAACGGTTATTATTAACTATTCTAAAACCACTCAGCCCATGAAAATCACCTTCGTGGGCTACACACTTCGCAAACCGTTGCTATAAGCGGGATATATGGTGGCGATGAAGAGACTTGAACTCTTGACCTCACGATTATGAGTCGTGCGCTCTAACCAGCTGAGCTACATCGCCATGTTTGGCAAATTTGCAGGATTTAGGCAAAATTTTGAAAGTATTTCTTGCCTGTCATGGGGTGCATATTATGCGTATTTAACCCTATGTCGTCAAGCATTTTGTCACATTTTTTTCATTTTTTTAAATTTTAATTTTTTGCCCGTCATGGCTGAGCATTGCCTGACTGCTGGCTTCAAAATCACTTG
>NZ_DAMALV010000043.1:0-19404 GCF_032069585.1 Moraxella sp. CTOTU48268 | reverse complement strand
TTAAGCCTACTTTAAATCAATCTATTTAGTATTGTAAATACATTTTTGTAAAAAATAACAATAAGATGCCCAGTCGTCAAGATAAATTGCTCATGCTTACTGATAATTATTCATGGGCTAACAAATCCACTCCCGCTTTCTTCAACTCCCCTTTCGCCGTTACATAGTGGTACAGCGTACTGCTGGGAATATCACCCAGCTCTTTACAAATTGCTGGAATACTTTTGGTTTGGTCAGCCATCAGATGTTGGGCATATTTAAGTTTCTCAGCCGTCATGATTCTGGGTCGACCACCTTTACGACCACGAGCCCGAGCAGCCGCAATTCCCTCTTTCACTCGTTGGCGGATAATATTACGCTCCATCTCCGCAAACGCCGCTTGAATTTGTAAAAATGCCCGACCTGCGGGGGTGGTTGTATCCATCGGTGAATTAATCGCTTTAAAGCCAATGTCTTTCTCAGCCAGTTCATCAATCAATTTAATCAAGTCACTAGCTAACCGCCCTAACCGATCTAAATCCAAAACCACTAGAACATCACCTTTTCGCAAATAGTTGAGACAATCATCCAACCCTTTACGTTGGGAATTACTCCCCGATGCTTTGTCTTCAAAAATTCGCTCACAGCCGATTTCTGTTAACGCATCAACCTGACGGTCAAGGAGTTGTTTCCCTTCAGAAGTTGACACTCGCGCATAACCGATTAAACTCATGGTAAAATTCTCACGATAAATAATAATTGCATTATCTTATCATACTTAGATTTATTTGGCTTTATCGCGAAATAAATAGAATAAAAAAGCGCCGAATTGGCGCTGATTTACAAAATCACGAAAAACAATTGTTTTTCGTGGGATTGTTACGTAAGTAATAGACGCTTTGTTGTAACAAAATTCGACAAAATTCTTTAGCGTGCTATATGATCCGAATTCTGTGCAGACCCCTAATATCGTCACCCAATTGCGAGAGATGGATTGTGAGTTGGTGTCGATTAAAGAAATTTTGATACCAGTACGACTTCTGGTAAATTGACCTTTCATCTATTTGCTTCCTTAGCAGAATTTGAAAGGGGGCGAATGGATGGATGACTTGAGAAATTAAAAGAGTCAGAGAAACAGATGATCCGCCAGTTGATGAGCGACCGCCAAAATTCAACAACGAATATTGCTCAGCAATTTGGGGTGAATTGGGTAACGGTTTATAAGGTGGTGCAAGATGCCAAAAAAGGGAAATAAAAATAAAACATTTATTAAAAACGCATTTTAAATATAAAATACCTGTATTTTTATCTCAATATAAGATTATTTTATATGTTTTTATTTTACGACATTTCTTTTTACCGCATTGAGTTTTTCATATTTATTTTGTCCCAAGATTTCTTGGCAACGATTTAACAGGGTTTGACGAATAAAGTTACTAACAGAAACTTCATGCTGTTCAGATAATTTACCGACCGTTGCTTCGATAATCTCCAATTCTTCAACATACAATGGCACAGAGATATTACGCCCATGCCTGGTGCGAGAGCGTTGTTTGGGCGTAAGGCTATTTGGCTCAATAACTACTTCATTTTTATTGCGAGTTATAACCTTCTCGACTGCCTTTATGGTGTCTTGCGTATCAGAATTAACATCTTGTACAAAATCCACTTGTTCACGGGCTTTTTTAAATCTATTTTCCGTCATTTATAACACCTCAATTAAAAACTCATTAAGCTCATCTTTTGCTTTGCTACTCCCCATTTCAGACACTGAAAGACTTTCAATAATCGCATCTCGAAATTGCTTACGGTCATGAATAACTGTATTAATCAATTTTAGGATAGGAAAATCTGTCAAATACTCTTTCGCTTGGTTGACTTCGTTATTTTTTGGATTAGCAGAAGCCTTGTTAATTACAGCAAAAACCTTTAACGCAGGATTCTTTTTGGTTGCCGCTTGGGCTTTATCCGCAATATAGGGAATTACTTCCAAATCAAGCAAACTGGGTTGCGTGGGAACAATTAATTTGTCAGAAACTAATAATGCCTCTCGGAAAATCTCAGAATCCCGACCTGCGACATCAATCAAGATATAATCATATTTATCGTTGAATGGTTCTAAGGTGTCCAAAAGATTGGCATGAACGGTTATGACATCTAACTTATTTTCCCGATGTTCATTCCATTGAAAAGCCGAACGTTGTTCATCCGCATCGACCAATAACAACTTGCCTTTGTTGCTGAGCGCCACTGCCAAATTGGTGGCTAAAGTTGTTTTCCCAACACCACCCTTACGATTGGCGATAGTAAAAATTACTGCCATTTTTTAATCTCCTATTTTTAAGGTATTTTACATCAAGAAAAAGATTATAGTAAGTGAATAATTAGCCAAATATAAATATTTTATAAAATAAAAATACCTGTATTTAAAGATTAAAATACAGGTATTATAAATTTTAAAATGAATTTTGATTTATGTCCCTTCAGGTATTAATTCAAAAAGTTGGCGCTTCAACTCGTCAAAATCTAGCGAATCATTACCAAAACCCTTATTCATCTGTCTTTGTACCCAAGCTCGAATAGCGGTAAAATTATCGAAATTGCTATCAACTTCTAAAAAGTTTGCAAGACCAAAGCCATTTTGCACTTCTAACTCTCTGATTAATCGGTTAGATAAGCGATTAGCTTGTTGGCTGATTTGTTTTTGGGCTTTTAACATTTTGTTTAAATGTTTTGCATTGACACCTAGCATGAAAAACTCCTTATGATTTAATCCATGATTGAAAGAATATTCAAAGTTGCGACTGTCCTACCACAAAATATGTTAAAATAATGCCAATTCATTACCTATATATAAAAATATAATTTCTACTTAAAGAAAAATATTTTCTATATGTAGGACATATTACCCGAATTATTTTCTACTTGCAATAAATTTTTATCTACATATAGGAATTTTATGTTAAAACTTAACTTACCCGTATTATTTGCTCAAAAAGGAATGCGAGTGAGCGATGCAGAAAAACGAACTAATTTGGCTCGCTCAACTCTATATCGACTTTATAACAATGAAGCCACTCGCATTGATTTTGATTCCATTGAAAAGCTATGTAAGCTACTTGATTGCACGCCAAACGATCTGTTCATCATCTCAGACGATTAATAAAAACATTTATTTTAATTTTAAAAAACATTATTAGTAGCACTAAAATAAACTAAAAATACACGTACTGTACGTTTATTAAAAATTTATTGTTATGTTACTTTTCGTTCAAGTAACTCCTGAATTTTCTGAAAGTCATTCACTTTTTCAGGGTCTTTTAGCATAGGTCTCCAACTGTCGATAAGTTCTTTGTAGCCACCTCGAAAACTCGGAGACATAAATTTACTGTTGGCAGTAGTAAATTCTTCAGCGTATATGGCAATTTTATTGATTTGACTATCAGTCAAACCTTTTACTACCCAGCTAGGATGATTTTTTTTACTGGACTGCTCTGATACACAATGGTTTACCGTCTTTATATTCGCGTCATTGGCTAATTGACGTTCTTTTAGCTCTACAGAAAATTTAAACCCTATAACAGTCCGCCCTTTCTTTTGTTGTTGAAAATCTACTAACAAATCTGTCTTATCATTAATTTCCTTGATAGAAGGCATTAGAACACGCTTTTTAAAGTCTGCCAAAATTTTATATTCGCTATCTTCAACCCCCATTTGACTACGGAAAGTTTGTACTTCAAATAATTTAGTTTTACCAGCTACTTTCCACTGAACAAGTAATTCATATAATCGTACAGAGTACACACTTTTCAGTTGTGCAGTCTGTTCAAGATAATATTGTGTAAAAAAATCCTCAAAGCCATCAATGCGAGTAATTGCTTCTACAACCGCCTTTGTAAAACAAATATTTATAGCTCCTTGGTTATCTAAATACTCAATCTGCTGAATCCAACGGCTTTTTACAATATTACCTTCCTTATTAATAAAACTAAATCTACGATTAAAAAGTGTCTCTTCCGCTTGTTTCATTAAAATATAACCATTCTGCAAGGTCGTATTAAATATTTCAGAATAACGCTTACCATCAATTCTTAATGGTTTATCTGTGTGTAATCCTGTCCCTGTCTCTCTGGCATCGACGATGCCAAGCTGAATAATTCTAAGTTCTGGCAAGCTTAATGTTTGCAAGGCTTCATTCAAACGATTTGATTTAACGACAAGATTTTGATTAGATTTAGGCGATACTTTTTGCTTATTCTTGAGTGAAAGGTCTAATTCGTTTTGTTTGGAAATATTTTGATTATTTTTTGGATTAGACATTTTAATTTCATCATTACTTATAATTTGAATTGTCAACATATCAAAAGTTCAATATATAGTCAAATATATTTTTGTCCACATATATGTAAATGAGTGTCCACATATATGTAAATGATTGTCCACATATATGTAAATGAGTGTCCACATATATGTAAATGAGTGTCCACATATGAGGGCTCTAAGCCTTGCTGGATAAGAATCACAGCAGTCTAAAAGGTATTAAAAGCAATTAAAATGTAATAAAAACCTTTTTTTCTTAAATTATATAAAAAAAACTACTAATAAAATAAAAGATTGTTGATATTTAATAAGTTTTTGTACCGTTTTTCTTTAACATAGTGAGTATATAAATAAAATTTTAGTGGTATAAATAAAATATTTTAGAAATCAACAACATATGGATTAAAAAATAAATTAGTGTAAATGGTTGTCCATATATGAAATTCATTTTCTCTAACATAGTGAGGCATAAATTCATTATACTTGGTCAATTTTAGACAATGAGTTAATTTCATGAATCATGCTGTACATAACAAATTGGTCTCTTTTATTTGGTCAATTGCAGATGACTGTTTAAGAGATGTTTATGTTCGTGGTAAATATCGTGATGTAATCTTACCTATGACAGTATTACGCCGTCTTGATAGTATTCTTGAGCCTACCAAACAAGCCGTTCTTGAAGAAGTTGAATTTCAAAAAAAGGATTTAGGATTAACTGAATTTGATGATGATGGCTTACGCAAAGCATCAGGTTTTGTGTTTTACAATACTAACAAATGGACACTCAAAAAACTTAAGGAATCAGCCAGCAATAATCAGCAATTGCTACTTTCCAACTTTGAGGAGTATTTAAATGGCTTTAGTGCTAACGTCAAAGACATATTAGTGCGGTTTAAATTACTTGACCAAGTTCGCCACATGGCAAATAAAAACGTTCTACTCGATGTTTTAGAGAAATTCGTTTCACCCTACCTAAATTTATCACCAATTGAGCAACGTGACCCACAAGACCAATTGCTGCCTGCTCTTAGTAATTTAGGAATGGGTTATGTTTTTGAAGAGCTGATTCGCAGATTCAATGAAGAAAATAACGAGGAAGCAGGGGAGCACTTTACCCCAAGAGAAGTCATTGAGCTAATGACGCATTTAGTATTTGACCCAATCAAAGATACACTACCTAAAACATTAACCGTTTATGACCCAGCGTGTGGTAGCGGGGGTATGCTGACCGAATCTGAAAACTTCATTCACGAAAAATACCCGCTAGACAATATGCAACGCACCATATTTTTGTATGGCAAAGAAATCAATGATGAGACTTACGCCATTTGTAAATCAGATATGATGATTAAGGGCGATAACCCAGAAAACATTCGGGTTGGCTCAACCTTATCAACCGATGAATTTGCAGGTACGCAATTTGATTTTATGCTGTCCAATCCACCATATGGCAAAAGCTGGGCAGGAGAGAAGAAAAATATCTATGATACCGACGGCAAAACCGTTTCTGATACCCGGTTTATCGTTACCTTAAACGATTATTGGGGTAATCCACAAGTAGTAGATGCAACCCCACGCTCTAGTGATGGGCAGTTATTGTTTTTGATGGAAATGGTTAGCAAGATGAAATCGAGTAGGGGAGGGGAAAAAGGCTCTCGTATTGCATCAGTGCATAATGGCTCAAGCTTGTTCACAGGTGATGCTGGTAGTGGTGAAAGTAATATCCGCCGACACATTATCGAAAATGATTGGCTTGACGCAATTATCCAATTGCCGAACAATTTATTTTATAACACAGGTATCACCACTTACATTTGGCTGTTATCCAACAATAAGCCAAGCGAACGTCAAGGCAAAGTCCAACTGATTGATGCCAGTCAAATGTATCGCAAACTCAAAAAGAACTTAGGCAGTAAAAATAGCGAATTTAGCCCACAAGATATTGCCACGATTACCCAAACTTATCTTGATATGGCAACCATCCGTGGGCAGTTGGATGCTAAAGGCGAGCCAACAGGCATTGCTAGTCAAGTATTTGCCAATCAAGATTTTGGCTATCATAAGGTCAATATAGAGCGTCCTGACCGTCGTCACGCTCAGTTTACCACCGAGTCGATTGCCAAGTTGCGTTTTGATAATAGCCTAAGCGATGCTATGAACACGCTATATGAACAATATGGCGATGAGGTTTATCAAGTTGAGTTTTATACCAAGTACAAAAACGATTTAAAAAAATGGGCAGAATCTGAAGAGATGGGCTTAAGTTTGGCTCAACGCAAAAAAATTCTCGATAATGAGACTTGGAAAAACCAACTTGCCATCATGAACCATGCTAGAACGCTCTGGGAAGCGCTAGGAGACGTTTTATACACTGACTTTAATCTTTTTACCAAAAAGGTCGAGAACGTGCTTAAAACGCACGATATTAAGCTTAAAGCGAATGAGCGAAAACAAATTCTTGATGCGGTCAGTTGGTATGATGAAACAGGTGAAAAAGTGATTAAATCTATCACCACGCTAAAAGCCGATAAAATCCAAGCCTTATGCGAGCGATTTGGCTGTCAGCCTGAGCAATTAGCCGATTTTGGGTATTATCCTGCCCAAGATGTGGGTGTTGAGAATGCCAAGTCCGACCAGTATGTGATTTATGAAAGCAGTAGCGAATTACGAGATAGCGAGTCAATCTCGCTCAATCAAGGTATTTACGATTACTTTTTGGCAGAAGTACGCCCGCATGTGAGCGAGGCGTGGCTGGACATGGAAAGTATCAAAATCGGCTATGAGATTAGCTTTAACAAGTATTTTTATCAGCATAGACCGCTGAGAAACTTGGATGAGGTAGCAAATGAGCTGTTGCAACTGGATAAAGAGGCAGATGGCTTGATTCGAGATATTTTGGGCGGTTAGTGGGTCTGACTTTGCTATAATGCAAAGATATTTTTAATTTGTGCTAAGGAAATTTATGCCCACCAAGTTACCGCCTAAGCCTTATAAAACGGTACAACAACAGTTAGATACCTATAAACAGCGTGGCTTAATTGTTGATGATAATAAAAAAGCATTGGGCTATCTACGAACAATTGGCTACTATCGGTTGAGCGGTTATGCGTATGTGTTTCGCCAAGTGATGCCAGACGGTACAGTCGATAATGCGTTTGAGCCAAACAGCCATTTTCAAGACATCAAAGCCTTGTATATGTTCGATAAAAAACTGCGTCAGTTGGCATTGGATGCGTTGGAGCGAATCGAAGTGGCTATGCGAGTACGAATTGCCGATAGGCTTGGCTCATTTGACCCATTAGCCCATTTAGATGAACAGTATTTTGATGATAAGGTTAGGCATGCCGATTGGGTGGCTCGTTATGAAGCGGTGATAGCTCGAGAAAAACACAGCGATTTTGTCAAACATCATCAGCAGTATTATCACGATATTCCCGTTTGGGCAGGGTGTGAGCTGTGGGATTTTGGGGCGATGTCGATTTTGTATAAAATCATGCGACGGGCGGATAAAGAAGCGATTGCTAAATATTATCGCTTGCCCAGTGCCAAATTGTTAGAAACTCAATTACACGCCTTCAATTTGATTCGCAATATCTCGGCACATCATGGGCGTTTGTGGAATCGCCATGTGGTATTTAAAGCGTCGCTAAAGGGGTTGGAGCCAGAGTTTCAAAGGTTTGACCCTGCCAAGGTATTGCTTTACTTCTGCCTGATGCAACGGATGTTAACGTTTATTTGCCCAAATTCGACTTGGGGACAGCGGTTTTTAGATACGTTGGATGAGTTTCCGCAGATGAGCAATAATAAAGTGAGTTTGGAGCAGTTTGGCTTGCCAAAGTCGATGAGTTTGGCGGATTTGAAAGCGTGGCGCTTATGGCGATAGCGATTTTAAAATTTTTGGTTCGCTAGAAATAGATAGCCCCAAGACTTGTTATTCCCATAATGGGCAAGAACTTGGGGAGTTGTTAGGGCGTATTATACCGATTTTTGGCTGTTTAGTCAATTAAACAAAATAAATTTAATGGTAGTAAGTTCAATGAGTTATGCGACGTATGATAGTTATAAAGACAGCGGTGTGGATTGGTTAGGGGAGATTCCAAGTGATTGGGAATTGGAGAAAGCGAAATGGCTTTTTAAAAAAATGGAACGTCCTGTTAGTCCTAATGATGAAATTGTTACTTGTTTTCGTGATGGTCAAGTCACATTACGCTCAAACAGAAGAACAGAAGGATTTACTAATGCTCTGAAAGAACACGGCTATCAAGGTATAAGGAAGGGTGATTTAGTAATTCATCAAATGGACGCATTCGCAGGGGCTATTGGAATTTCAGATTCCGATGGTAAATCTACACCTGTGTATTCAGCTTGTGTACCATTTGACAAAAATAGAGTCGAGTCAAAATATTATAGTTATTTTTTACGAAATCTTGCATATTTAGGTTTTATAGAATCGCTAGCTAAAGGCATTCGAGAGCGTTCAACTGATTTTAGATTTTCGGATTTTGCAAAATTAATATTACCTGTTCCTGCTATATCTGAGCAAAGAGAAATAGTAGATTTCATTGATAAAAATTTAGCCCAAATTGACCAAGCGATTGCCCTCAAGCAACAGCAAATTGAAAAATTAGGCGAATATAAGCAAATCGTCATTCAAAATGCCGTTACCAAAGGCTTAAACCCCAATGCCCCAATGAAAAATAGTGGTGTGGAATGGATAGGTAATATTCCCGAGCATTGGGACGTTAAAAAATTAAAGTATTTAACTTCAAAAGTAGGCAGTGGAATAACACCATCTGGTGGTGCAACAACGTATGTTGATAAAGGAATTCCATTATTAAGAAGTCAAAATATTCATTTTGACGGGTTAGTTCTTGATAACGTGGCAAATATTTCACTTAATGTTCATAAATCAATGAAGAACAGCCAAGTAAAACAACATGACGTTTTATTGAATATTACAGGTGGCTCACTAGGACGCTGTTGTTACAATAGTTCAAATGATGAAATGAATGTAAATCAACATGTTTGCATTGTAAGACCAAATAATTTGATAAAAGGTGAGTTTCTTAACGGTTTAATGTCGTCTGAAGTGGGACAAAAACAAATTTGGTTTTTTCAACAAGGCGGGGGACGTGAAGGGCTAAATTTTCAAAATCTTAAAAATTTTGACTTCCCTTTGCCATCAATTGATGAACAAAAAGAAATTATTGCTCATATTGAGATTTTAAAACAACACTTTAAAAAGTCTGTCGATAATTACCAAACCCAAATCGACCGTCTAAAAGAATACAAAAACATCCTAATCAACCAAGCCGTCACAGGCAAAATAAAAATCTAACGAGCCACCCATGCAGAAATTGACCAACTTTAGCGAAAAAGAACTTGAAGACCACATCGTCACCGCCCTAACTGCCAACGGCTATCAACAAGGCAACCCTGCCGACTTTGACAAAATCCAAGCCATCGACAGCCACTTTTTTTGGCAATTTTTGCATAACAGCCAACAAACCGCCCTAGACACCATCGCCAAACACAACCCAGACTGGCAAAAAACCATCATCCATCGCCTCAACAATACCATCAAAAAATACGGCATACTGCACATACTCAAAAAAGGCTTGGACGTGGACAACGCCAACTTAACCTTTCTTTACCCAAAGCCCCTAGCAAGCTCTAGCCAAATCGCCCGTGATAACTACCGACAAAACATCTTTACCGTTACCCGACAAGTTCGTTATAGCCAGCATAACGGCAACTCGGTGGATTTGGTCATTTTTTTAAACGGTCTAGCTATCATCACCCTAGAACTCAAAAGCACCCATAAAAACCAAACCGCCCGTTTTAATGCCATCGAACAATACAAAAAAGATAGAAGCCTTGATGACCCGCTATTTAACTTTGCCAGAGCGATTGTCCACTTTACCCTAGACAATCAAGAAGCCTACATGACCACACGGCTAAACGGGGCAAATACCTTCTTTTTACCGTTCAATAAAGGCAACCACGGCAACGCAGGTAACCCACCCAATCCCAACAGCTTTAACACCGAATACCTTTGGAACGAAGTGTTACAGCCTGACAGCTTAGTTAATCTCATCAGCCATTTTGTGCGATTAGGCTGTGATAATCCCGACATCAAAAAGCCCAATCTTGGCGACATGACCCTGTATTTCCCCCGCTACCATCAAATGAGCGTGGTAAGGCGATTGGTGCAAGACGTCGCTGGCAATGGCGTTGGCAAACGCTATCTGATTCAGCATTCCGCAGGGTCGGGCAAGTCCAACTCCATCACATGGCTTGCCTATCAGCTTATAGAAGCCTATCCGCACAGCGAACAAGCAAAAGGGGCGAAAGGGCTAGAACAGCCGCTATATGATTCGGTGATTGTAGTGACTGACCGCAAAATTTTGGACAAACAGCTCAAAGACAATATCAAGCAGTTTAGCGAAGTCAAAGGCATTATCGCCCATGCCGAACGCTCAAAAGACCTACGCAACGCCCTAGAAAACGGCAAAAAAATTATCATCACCACTATTCAAAAATTCCCCTTTATCCTAGACGACATTGGCGAAATGGCGGACAAGAACTTTGCTATTATCATCGACGAAGCCCACAGCTCACAAAGCGGAATGGCTCACGATGGCATGAATACCGCTTTGGGTATTGATACCGATAACGAAAAAGACGGTGATATGGACGATAACCAAGACCGCATTATAAAGGCAATGGAATCACGCAAAATGCGGGGCAATGGCAGCTATTTTGCTTTCACGGCTACCCCAAAAGACAGCACCCTAGAAAAATTTGGTGAAAAACAAGCCGACGGTCGCTTTACTCCCTTTGACCTGTACTCCATGAAGCAAGCCATTGAAGAAGGCTTTATTCTGGATGTGGTACGCAATTACACCACCTTCAAATCTTACTACGAGATTCAAAAATCGGTCGAAAATGACCCAGCATTTGATTCTAACAAGGCACAAAAAGCCCTGAAAGCGTATGTCGAACGCCAACAGCAAACCATCGATGTCAAAGCCGAAATCATGCTTGATCACTTTATCAGCAATATTTTTGCCAAAAAACGCCTAAAAGGTCATGCCAAAGCCATGATAGTCACACAAAATATCGAAATGGCAATCCGTTATTACCAAGCGATTAACCGCTTATTAGAGCAAAAAGGCAATCCCTTTAAAGCCATGATAGCCTTTAGTGGTGAAAAAATCGTGGACGGCATTGGCTACACCGAGAGCCAAATCAACGGCTTTGAAGATAGCAAAACCAAAGAAAAATTTGATAGCGATGACTACCGAATTTTGGTCGTTGCGAATAAATATCTGACAGGCTTTGACCAACCCAAACTTACCGCCATGTATGTCGATAAAAAATTGCGAGATGTACTGGCAGTGCAAACCCTGTCAAGGCTCAATCGCTCGGCGAATAAGTACGACAAAAAAACCGAAGATTTGTTTGTGTTGGACTTTTTTAATGAACTAAAACATATCAAATCCGCATTTGATAAATACTTTACCGTCACCACCCTAAGCCAAGCGACCGATGTCAATGTACTTAGCGATATCAAAACTGAACTAGAGGCGGTAGGCGTTTATGAACCCCATGAAATCATTGACTATGCCGAAGCCTATTTTGGCGGTGCCAGTATGGAAACCTTGCAAGGCAAAATCAATATTTTGGCAGAACGCTTTAACCATGAGCTAGAACTTAGCGATGACGCAAAAATCGAATTTAAAATGCAAGCCAAACAATTTGTCAAACTCTATAGCCGTCTTGCATCCATTATGCCGTTTAACAAAATCGAATGGGAGCGATTGTTTTGGTTATTAAAAGCATTAATTCCTGAGCTTAACATTCGCACCCAGGAAGATGATGATATCGATGACTTGTTAGAATCGATTGATTTAAATACTTATGCGATTGAAAGAACGGCTTTAGGTTCAAAGATAACATTAGACGAAAAAGAAGCGGTTATCGACCCGAGCAACCCTAACGTGATTGGCGTACATACTGAAGCAAAAACCAACAACCTAGATAAAATCATCGCAGATTTTAATGAGCGATGGTTTAAAAGTTGGCATATTACGCCAGAAGAACAACGAATGAAATTTATCAACTTAGCACAACGAATTTATGACCATCCTGACTTTCAACAGAAGTATCTGACCACGAAAGATGAACAACATCGCAACCTAGAATTTGAAAAACTGGTCAAAGACATCATCGTCGAAGACCGAAAAAAAGAAATTGATTTTTACAAACTTTTTATCCAAGATGAAGCCTTTCAACTTGCGTTTTTGAGTAATCTCAGACAAGTAGTTGATAAAAAATCACTATCAGACTTATCAAAATAAATTTGTAAAAGTTATTGCATAGTGAAAAAAAGGTTTGAACAATTTAATGATTCAAATCTTTTTTTATTAACCTAGTAACAACTTTGACTTACTGGATCATATTATCACCCTATGCCAAACTTACCACATCACTATCAAACAATTGGGCTCAATTATTAAAAAATCCCGAGTATACGATTCAAGCATCTGTTGTCAACAATGCAATATCATGTATCAAATTGGCGCACCCTATACCAAAACTATCACCCACAATAACACAACCTACTATTGTCAAAACTGCATCCAATTTAGACAGGCAAACTAAAAAATAATCCTTAAAAATAGAAAATACTTAGTCCAGAAGAGAAACGTAAGTAGTCTATAACCATCCCATCAATCTCATCGATTAGTAATTAAAATATATTAAATCTCTACTCAAATTTTTGAATAAAAAAGAAAAAACTGCATACCTTTTTAACTATATTTTCTACGATTTTTGGAAATTTTTCTATCAAATTGATAGATAAATTTTCTATAAAAACTAAAAATAATTATCTTTATTACGACGAATTACAAGCTATTTTTTCACATAAAAAAATCATACTTTTTGAGATTAAAAAATATTATTTTTATTTGAATTTTTTGAAAAGTTTATTAGATAAATAAAAATTTTCTGTCGAAAATTATGAATTAAAATTTTTAGTTTATGGATTTATAGACGAACCATCTGAATGATTATTTATAGAATTAGTCGCTAAATTTTGATGTATTTTTGAATTATCTTGCATCGAGTTATTCGTAGTTCGTTGTAAATTATTTTCTAAACTCTCAAAATCTCTAATTGTTTTTAACTTGTTTATTAAAATTTTTAAAGCCTTCTTCTCTGATTTTTCTGCATGTTTTTCAATAATATTTAGGTGATATTTAGCAGATTTTGCATCATCAATACTTTTTAAAAAGCGACTAAATATAGCACCGATAGCCGCTATTTCTACTTTCTCTTTTTGCTCCAATGCTTGTTGAATCTCAGCCAACTCTTTTTGTAACTGTTCGGCAGATTTATTGAGATACTTACTCATACATTACTCCAATAAAACATGTTTCTCAGAAAATCAATCTCACCATACTAACAGAAGAGGATGGTTTGGGCAAATATTAGCTTTACTGTCTTTTGCTAGCTATGCTAAAATCAGAAATAATAACAAAAGGTGGCTAGTTTCGACATAGCCAGCACATGCAAAGACACCAAATTTACTAACGTAAATTAGTTGTCTCTGCGTTCTGGCAAAGGGGGCTTACCCCCTTTTGAAACCCCAAGCCCTCAGTTATCGCTTCACAAAGTTGCGTTCAAACTGGGTGCTTATTGGGGAGACCCCAAACCCCCTTAAAACAAAATCAAGCCTTATAAAAAATAAATAGGCACTAAACATGGCACAACAATCAGCCGAAAAAAAGCAAAGCGATGACGACGTACTAATAAAAAAATCATCGAAAAAATTACGAGATAAACGTCTTAACATTCGCTTTAGTGACGAAGAATTTGCTGTGCTTGAAGCAAAAGCTCAAGGTATGAATTTAGCACGCTATGCGCGTGCCATATTAACGAAAGGCACTATACCTAGACGTGAACGCGATTTTCCTAAAGTTGACCCAAAACTATTACGACAATTGCATGCCATGGGTAAAAATTTAAATCAATTGGTGCGCTATACGCACCAACAAGCAAACGCAAACCATCCGATTGACACGTTAAATTTAGCCTTAGCGATTGATAATATGGCTGAGCAATTGGCTGAATTAAAAGCGCACTATCAAGTTGAAAAAAATTATTTTAATGGGGTGGAAGATGAGGACACTGTCAGTGAAGACAGTGATCCTTTATTAGCAAGTTCAACGCTAGAAAATAACACATTTAATAACAATATGACTGGTTAATCGTATGCTAACCAAATTTTTTAAACGAGGCGGTACGGATGATGACAGACGCACCTTAGGTGGGTCGGCTGTTAAACATTATTTATTAGGGAGTGACGATCAACCGCGTGAAAAAGCACGTTTGCTATTGGGCGATCCGGATGAGGTCACTGAGATGATTAATGGCTTGCCGTTTGCCAAAGTTTATAGCAGTGGCTGTTTAAGCTTTCATGAAAAAGATGTGTTAACTGACGCCCAAAAATTTGAGATTATCGAAGATTTCGAAGCCATGATGTTTGTTGGCTTACAACCCCATCAATATACGTCGTACTGGGTGGAGCATACCGATAAAGGTCGGGTCGAGCTTAACTTTGTCTTTCCCAATGTTGAGCTGATCTCGGGCAATCATTTACAGGTGTATTATCATTATCGGGATTTAGCATTGGTCAATAGTTGGAAAGATTTGACCAATGATCGGTACGGCTTTGTTAATCCTGCGGATTTAAATAACCGTCGAGATGTAACCCCCAGTATGGCCCCAAACATTGTTAAAGATTGGGCAACGTCAGATAAGCAGTCAATCATCGATAAATTAAAACGCTTTACGGAAGCGCAAGATATCAAAAATGCGCTTACCGATTTGGTGTTAACCCAATCCGAGCTGCGACGACAGCAGGGCAAGCCATTCAAGGGTCAAGATGATATTGCCGATATGCTGACAGAATACGGTTTTGAAATCTCACGTAAAGGTAAAGACAGTATCAGTATTAAAAACCCTGATCCCACTAAAAAAAATATTAAACTAAAAGGTGTGATTTATGAGCGAGACGCCACCGAATCCGTTATTCGATATATTGCAGAACGCAAAAGCGCAGACCCAGCAGCAAATCAAATCTCAGCAGATGACCGAGCAGAACAGCTTAGAAAAGCAGCAGCAACTTTTTCAAGCGAGCTTGAAAAACGTCGAGAACGACATTATCAGCGGTATGACGAAAATTTGCGCGCTGCTCGAGCGTTATCAAGACAGCAGTCAAAACTTAAGCGACAGCCATCTAAAGCAGCATCAAAGCTGGCTCAATCAAACCTGTCAGACCTTGGAGAGCGCCAAACAAACCTTGCTTGGGGTGTCGACGCAAATGGATCAGCTCAAGCAGCAGACCCGCGACGATTATCAGCGTACCCAAACCCACTTGACAGAGCAGGGCAGTCAATTACGCCAAGCCATAACCCACGAGACACAAACCACCCTACAGCATCACCAACGCCAACAGCAAACCCTGCGTCAGCAGATGGACGAGCGTCACCAAGCGGATATCGAGATGATCGAGTACAGCCAACAACAGAGCAGGGTGCTGATTGGGCAACTAGCACGCAACAAACTGAGCCTAGGGATCGTCATGGGCAGCCTATTGGGGGGACTGCTACTGATGATAGGGATATTAGCACTGATCAATCACCGCCAGTACCAGGATTGGCAGGAAACCAAGCTCTTAGTCGACCAAAGTCAAAAAGAGCTAAGCTTACTCAATCAACAAATCAATCGTACCCCGATTCAATACCAAGCCCAAGCCCTTACCGATATCCGGCCGGGTTATGGCGGTGGTATCAACATCACCCCCAAATATCCCAACAGCGCCGTATGCCAAAAAAATGGCTTTGGCTATCCGACGCTTTATATCAACCAAAACCCGTATTACCGTCCCAATTAGAGACAAATAACCATGCAACCCATTACCACACAGCAGCTCATTACCGAGCGCTTAAACGAGCTGTCGAGCGATTTGCACAGCCAAGTGAGCCAGATGCTCAATCAACTCCAAGCGCAGCAGCCGCAGACAATCGACGAGATGGTTCAAAAACATCTGGAATTAATGTTGCCCAACTTGTATCAGCAGCTATCAACCCACCTAAGCGAGCAAGTGAACCAAAAGACCGAGACGCACAACCAGCAGATCACCCAATACTTGGACGAATTAGACAAGCTACAGAAATCCGAGATAGCAACACTGAAAAAAGGACGAGAAGAATTTCAAAAATTGCAGGAGAAGATACAGCAAGCCTTGAGCAAATTGCAGAGCATACAACCCGACGGCGACAGCGACATCGAAAAGTCAATCAACAGCTTACAGGCATCGGTGAAGACATTGCAGGACTCACTGAAACAGCAGAGCAGCGAACAGCAAGACTTAGAAAATTTAATCGACGAGCTCACCTGCTTAAAACAGGATATGACCACGACGCTCAGCAATTTAAAACAGCATCAAACGACTTTGGCACAGTCGTTGGCACAGTTTCAGCCGTTGTTAAAGCCGTGATCGAGTTGTTCAAGAAGTTATTTGACAGGTTAAAACAGCAGGTGGTGGGGTATGCCAAGGAAGGGACGTTGTATTCGATGGACTCTGATGGTAAGCAACACAAGATGAACCAGCGGCAGGCAGAATCTTATGTCAGCAGCCATCCGTATGATTTGTCGGGGTATGCCCAATTAACGCTGACCGCTAAAAAGTTGGAAAAAGATAAAGAGCTAAGACATGAGCCGTTTAGAGGGTTTGGGATTTAGAATTTTATTCATCATTATTTATCTTGCATAATTCAATTTCTTTTGATTTCAGCCAGATTGGTTATTGGATATGCTATTTAACATAACCAAAGATGGGCGAAGTTTAACACTAAGAGTCATAAACGAAATTTGAACTTTAGTTTATAATATCCGCAGTTCTCTATTTAATTAATTGCTATAAACAAAATATTAACTCTTAGGTTCTCTATGACTACTACTTCCTACCTAAATCCACATTTAACCCAAGAATGGAATGATTGGCTTAACACAAATATTAGTAACGGTGTAGAAATTACCACACTAGCAAAAACCCTTGAGCAACATGGTTATCATATAGCAGTGGGTGATTTATTAAAAAACTACCAGATTGACATTAAGCATCCCCAAATTGACCTTAGTAAAAACTTTATTGATATTGACAACAGGCGCATTCCAATCATCTTTACTGCTCAAGCTCCTAAGGTCGTTGTATTCGACAACTTCTTATCACATGAAGAGTGTCAACAACTGATCGCCTGTGCTGAAGACAAATTCCAAACCGCAACCGTGGTCAATGCTCAAACTGGTGAATACTTTACAACCACAGAACGCACAAGCATGAACGCCGTCTTTCAACGTCAAGAAAATGCCATTATTTCTTTGCTTGAAAATAGAATTGCTCAGGTGCTTAATTTTCCAATTGACAATGGCGAAGGCTTACAAATACTGCGTTATCATTCGGGAGGAGAATATAAACCTCATTTTGACTTCTTTGATACCACTAAAGCAGGTGGACAAAAAGCCATTGAAATTGGTGGACAGCGCGTTGCTACTTTTTTAACCTATTTATCAGACGTAGAAAGCGGGGGTGCCACTCGTTTTCCAAGTGCTAACTGCGAGATCCGTCCGAAAGAGGGAATGGCATTATATTTTAGTAATATTTTATTGAATAACAATCCTGACCCCTTATCTTTGCATTCAAGCGTGCCTGTTATTACAGGTACCAAATACATTGCCACAAAATGGTTGCGCCAGTATCCTTATGGTTAAGACGAGTGCAAAAAATTGACTAAGCTAACGGTCAAATACTTTAACGTTAGTCATTCAATAAAAAAACCGACCTAGGTCGGTTTTTTTATTAACTTGTTATTGTTAGAACTTACTTGTGAATACCAATGACACCCCTTGGTTGTCATAATTTTTACGCCATTCACCGGAGTAGTTAGCAGAAATGCTAGTGTTTGCTGTTGGTTTATAGCTCAACCCAACACCTGCAATACCAACTTCACGTCCTACTTCTTGCCCCATCGTTGTGAAACGACTATTAGGCGTATCAACAAAACTTGCTGTGATATCTGTGCGTGGATCGCCATTTTCGATTGCGCCTGCAAGCGTCCCTGTCAAAGAAACCCTTTGTCCAATAGGCTGTGATAGATTTACCCCAAGCGTTGAGCGCATACTGTTATACTTTTGCTTTTCAACTGCAAGGTTAAACGCACCAGCACCGGTTTCATTATAAGCGTCTGATTTGACCTTAGCATAATTAAACTGCGCAAATGGCGTAATGTTTCTTTGCTCAGTACCAATACGATGGCTTAATCCTATCCCTGCTTGTAAGGTATTAGCATTATAATCAGCCTCGGCAGTTGCATTTGCAATTCCAATGTGACGTTTACCTTTAATATCACTTTGACCAGCGCCTACATGGAAATTAGCTTTAGTCTCAGGTGTGGCTTGGTAGTCAGCATAACCTAAAACTTGTAGAGAGTCTGCTTTCATCTCATGATTGATCGTATGTCCATTGGTATCAGCGTCACTGTTGATATAAGAGACAGCTAATCCCAAATTCAGTTTGTCATTCAATGCAATATCGCCACCTACAATAACGCCGGTATCTTTATTATCATAACCTACTAAGCTACCCTTATGATCTTTTGTAGATTGAGTGCCAATGGCTTTTGCCCAAACATTACGTTCACGGCTGATAGTTGAGTCGTGAATAGCGTCAAGCGCTAAACTATTGCTGTCAGTAATTATGCGGTTGATTGAGCCCATAAATAAAGGCTGCAACTGACTCGCTGTTTGAGATAGTTCAACCTGACTAAAATTCAACGTTTTATTAATTAGATTATCTGCTAATACACTGTTGCCGGTGGCAATTTTAGTATCGATAGCTTTATCTAAAACTTTTGCCAAACTTTCTGACGAAAGGTTGTTATTTTGCTTGACAGCGTCTACAAAGGCGCTAGTCTCTTTTGGCGTTGGCGTTGGCGTTGGCGTTGGCGTTGGCGTTGGCGTTGGCGTTGGCGT